>CAYMRN010000094.1:0-6565 GCA_964392855.1 uncultured Sphaerochaeta sp. | reverse complement strand
CCTGGAGCCAAGGAAGAGCCTGGAGCTAAGGAAGAGCCTGTCTTATCAAATAGATTAGCCCAACCTCCTGTTTCTGTAGAGTCGGAGGATATGAAGCCTTCTTCTGGACCTGTTGTTTCCCAGGTGGAAAGCCCTCCTCGCTTTATTTTGGCTGAGACTGTTTCTCAGAAAGGCAAAGATGTTCCAGCTGCCACTGAAAAGAAAATTCCTATCCGTTTTGAGGAACTGGAATCCTCATTGGAAGGGGCTTTGCCAAAGCTCTTACGGGATATTTTGGGTAAGCTGGAAGAGAAGGATGAGAATGGGTTTTTTGAATTCTGCAAGACGGCAGAGGAAGAGTTGCTCAAGACGACCTCTTCCCTTATTGAGCAAGCGAGGCAGGCACAGCTATTTGACAACAAGGACAAG
The DNA here is from genome assembly GCA_964392855.1 of uncultured Sphaerochaeta sp. GTDB lineage: Bacteria > Spirochaetota > Spirochaetia > Sphaerochaetales > Sphaerochaetaceae > Sphaerochaeta. The sequence goes on along the minus strand of CAYMRN010000094.1, from coordinate 6,157 downwards.
ATGTTTACCATTCCGGGCTTTGACCTGACTGTTGTGCTGATAACCGGACGAAATGATATGCTGCGCTCATGGGATAGGAAAAACAATGTTGCTGCCATTATGCATAACCAGGGAAAAACTAGTTGGAGAGCGCTGTATTTGAGTTATGCCCCTTCGGGTACGCTTATTCAAGCAGAGGAGAAATCCATCAGATATGAGGATTTTTCCCCTACTGACTGGAAGTATGTAGTAAATATTGGTGAGCGTATTTTGGAGCGCAAAAAGGGGGATGCATGACAGGTACGAATATAGCCGACCATTTGCAGGTTGCCATATCTGCGGCTAACAGGGCTGGGGCCTTTGTCTTGGATGCCGGTAAAAAAGGCAACCATGCTGTGCAGCGTAAGCAGGCAAATGACTTTGTAACTGAAACGGACAAGCTTGCCGAAGAGCTTATCATCTCCATCATCACCGAACACTTTCCTCTTGATGCCATATTTGGAGAAGAGACCGGCACTAAGGGTGACCTTGCCAATGGACGTTGGATCATAGACCCCATCGACGGTACTACCAATTTCTTCCGTTCCCTTCCTAATTATACGATCAGTATTGCCTGGGAGATGGAACCGTTCAGACCTTTGGTGGGAGTTGTGTTCAACCCACGCCAGAATGAACTTTTCTGGGCGAGCAAGGGAGGTGGTGCATTCCTCAATGGGGAGCCTATCAAGGTCTCATCGCTTGAAGATCCTTCACAGGCTATCGTGATGTGCGTCCCACCTCACCGCAACCATGACCTTGCCCCTGCCTACTTTGAGAACATGTACCGCATTTTTTTAGGAACCAGTGACCTCCGATCCTTTGGTTCCTGTGCCCTTGAATTGAGTTATATTGCAGCAGGAAGGCTTGATGGATATTATGAGCTTGGCTTGGGATACTACGACCTTGCAGCTGGTATCTGCATTCTGGAGGAAGCCGGGGGATCCTACTCCAGTGCTGACCCTCTTGTGCCATTTTCTGATAGTCACTGTGACCTTGTTGCCTCAAACGGCTTGATACAAGATTGGTTATTGCATATGGTTAACCCATGAAATTCAAACTAGCAATCTTTGATCTCGACGGTACCCTCATGGATACTTCCTCGGGTATATTTGCCACAGCAAACAAGGCTGTGGAGTTAGTGGGGCGCAAACCTGAGTATGACAAGGCTCAACTGAGCAAGTTCATTGGGCCCCCTATCGACCAATGTTTCATCAACACCTACAACCTTGAAGAGGAGCTTATTGCTGAGGCAGTTGAGCACTACCGCAAGGAGTACCATGTGCGTGGCCAGTTTGGTGCCAAGGAGTACCCTTCGATAAAGCAAACCTTGCAAAGGCTCAAGGAGAAGGGGTATCTGCTAGCGGTAGGGACACTCAAGACTGAGAGCCTTGCCCTCTCTATGATGGATCATTTCGGCTTTGCCCCTTATTTCGCCTCCATCAGAGGAGGGGACCATGTTGCAAAACTCAGCAAGGCAGATATTGTGAAAAAGGTGCTCGCTGACCTTGGGGTAGATCCCTCTGAAGCTGTACTTATCGGTGATACCGTACATGATGAAGAGGGGGCAAAAGAGGCAAATGTCTCCTTCATTGCAGTTGACTATGGCTTCGGTTTCCCCAGAGGGCAAGAGAAGACAGAGTCGATGATGGCTGTAGTCTCCAGCCCTGAGGAGCTGCTCTCCCTGCTGTAATAGCCAGTTTCCCCCTTACATGCCTCCAAGCTCTTTGGAGGTTTTGTTGTCAAGGCCTACAAAGTGTATTCTTTGCAGTAAGTAGTATACTGGCGTATTGTGATGGTTAGCATTGATGCATTACCTTGCATGTACCCTCTTAAGAAATAACAGGGATTTGCAACTGACCATAGTCTCTTAGTAGGTACACGCAGTTAAAGAACGTGTAAAAGTTTTGGGATAGTGCATGCAAGCGTTCTTTACCCGAAAAAGAAACGGGGCAAAGCTTGTTATTTCACACATTTAACTGAAAAGCTGAAGATATTGAAGGAGGACGGTACGTATGGAAGAAGAAAAACTTCCCTTTGGAACAAAGAATGGGCTCCCTACAACTTTACCTTCATGCATGGCTGTTCCAATGATTGTGTCTATTGCTATGCCAAAGCAATGTCCATCCGTTTCAAGCGAAAGACCGCTGAAACATGGCGCGATGAAGAACCTGCCTCTTTAGAAGGACGATCCTACCGAAAGAAGCATGGGCCTATCATGCTTCCCTCTTCCCATGACATTACCCCGGGTACCATTGAAATAGCCCTACAGGTGATGGAAAACTCCTGGATAATGGCAATGAACTATTGCTGGTGACCAAGCCCCATTTTTCGTGTGTGAAGCAGATAGTAGACCTGTTTTGTGGAAATAAAAGCCTTAGTGAATTCCGATGTACCATCGGATCCTCTGACTCCAACGTCCTTAAGCTTTGGGAACCAGGAGCCCCGGACTTTACTCAGCGACTTGCCTCCTTGCGCTATGCATGCGAAAAAGGCTATGCGACCAGTATCTCTTCAGAACCTTTGCTTGATGACCATTTCTATCAATTGTATTCAGAAGTCAGGGCAAGGGTTTCTGGCTCAATCTGGATTGGAACAATGAATATGGCAACAAAAAGAGCGAGAACCAATCCCTCTGGTCTTTTTCCACAATCTCAGGTGGAGGTGCTCCTAAAAAGTCAAACAGATGAAAAAATATTGGGCTTGTATGAACGATATAAAGATAATCCTATAATCGAATGGAAAGAGCGCATTAAGAAAGTTTTGCTTCTCCATGGCCTGATATAAGACGTCAGTACCATTAGTATCTAAGCAAATGCTTGTAAGATTCCAAATAGTATTCCTCTCCATAGTCTCTACCGTTACACCAAGGGCATTTACCCTTGGAACCGCTTGCAAGAGAGTGGTTCAGGGAGTATTGTTAGAGCATAGGAGAAACAGCATATGAGTAACCAGATCGAGAAGAAGCTAGTAAACACAGACAAGGCTCCTGCAGCCATCGGTCCGTATAGCCAGGCTATCATAGCAGCACCATTTGTATTTACCTCAGGCCAACTGCCAGTCGATCCCAAGACCAATGAACTGGTAGGAGGGGATGCCGCCAACCAGGCCAAGCAAGTCTTTAAAAATATCCAGGCTGTCCTAGCAGAAGCAGGCAGTGACCTCTCCAAAGTGGTGAAGGCTACGGTCTTCCTGAAGAATATGGATGACTTTGCAGCTGTAAACGCTGTATATGCTGCAAGTTTTGGTGAAGGTATCCTTCCTGCACGGTCAGCTGTCCAAGTTGCCAAGCTCCCTAAGGATGTTGCGGTCGAGATTGAGATGATCGCCCTGATCTAACACACTACTAGGAGGAAGAGGGATGAAACGCACACCGTTGTATGATGTGTACAGTCAGTATGAAGGGGTCAAGTTGGTCGATTTTGGCGGCTGGGAACTGCCGGTGCATTTTTCCAAGGGCATCAATGCCGAACATGAGGCCGTACGGACTCGCGTAGGCCTGTTTGACGTCTCCCACATGGGGGAGTGTTTGGTAACCGGAGAAAGTGCAACCGAATTTCTGGACTACCTTTGTACCAATACCATCAGCAGTATGAAAAAAGGTGAAGTCATGTATACCATGATGTGTTATCCCAACGGCACGGTTGTCGATGACCTGCTCATCTACTGCCGTGACCACCACTCCTTTCTGGTTGTGATGAACGCCTCAAATATAGAGAAGGACCTCGCCTGGATGCAGGAAGGGGCTCCTTATCCGGGTAAGGAAAGGCCCACTATTGTAGATCTCTCCGAGGGGACAGCCCTACTTGCCTTGCAGGGCCCCCTGGCCATGGATGTTCTTGAGACCCTTATGCCTGAGTGTAGGGATATGAGCCCTTTCACCTACCGCTCGCCCTGTGCTGTAGGGGAGGTAATGTGCCTCGTCAGCCGTACCGGCTATACAGGCGAAGATGGCTTTGAGCTCTACTGTGCTTCTGAAGAGGCTGCTGTCCTTTGGGATACCCTCCTGGAAGCAGGGGCGGAATACGGGATCGAATGCTGCGGTCTGGGCTGCAGGGATACCCTTCGCCTAGAGGCGAAACTGCCTCTGTATGGGCATGAGATTAGTGAGAGCATCACTCCATTGGAGGCAAACCTCGGCTACTTTGTCCGTCTTGAAAAAGAGGATTTCTGTGGAAAAGAAGCCCTTGCAAAGCAGAAAGAGGAGGGGATACCCAGAACCCTTCGGGGTGTGGTGATGATCGACAAGGCAGTGCCTCGCTCTGGATGTGAGGTCTTCCTCGGAGAAGAGTCCATCGGTTTTGTCACCAGCGGGACCAAAAGTCCCACCTTACAGGTGTTTTGTGCCTATGTCCTCATCAATCGTGAGCCCAAACTCAAGTTTGGTGATGAAGTGACCATTGAGATCCATGGGAAGAAGAAACGCGCCACCTTGGTGAAAACCCCCTTCTACAAACATGGGAAGCGATACGACGAATAGATGATTCGAGCACAAAGTTATGCACCGGAAGGCTTCATTGCCTTGGACAACTCAGCGCTTATCTACCCTCCCACAGAGGCTAAATACAACGCGAACACATTTCGGGTATCTATGGACCTCAAGCAGGAGATAGTTCCCCAGGTCCTGGAGCTTGCCCTGCAGAAGATGTTGGAACGCTGCTCGTATGCCAAAGTAAGTCTCCACAAAGGGTTCTTCTGGTACTACCTCTCCCCAAACCACAAGAGTCCGCGCTTGTATGAGGAGGGGTCCTATCCAAGTGGAAGGATATCTTTCAAGGAGAATAACGGCTATCTCTTCAAAGTGCTCTACGGCAAGCACAGGATAGCCTTGGAGTGCTTCCATGCACTTACCGACGGTTCGGGGGCCCTTGTCTACCTGAAGATGATAGTAAGTGAGTACTGTCGCCTCTCTGATATCGCCGACGTTACGTTCACGGGTGCATTGGCCTTTGATGAACGGCCCAAAAGCCAGGAATTCAGTGACCCTTTCCAACATCTGTACGACAAGAATATCCCAGGATGCCCCTCAACAGGATCAGCTTATCATCGTAAGGGTACAGGGGAGTATGACGACAGGGTAAAGGTCATCAGTGCGATGGTCGATGCCCAGACCTTGCGAGCCAGGTGCAAGGAGCATGGGTATACCATAACGGTATACCTCTGCTCGGTTCTGGCAATGGTGTTGCAGCAGTTTCAGAAAGAGGAAGTCCCGAAACAGAGAAAGCGAAAACCCATACACCTCTCTGTCCCGATGAACCTGAGAAACATCTTCCATTTCGACACCATGAGGAATTTCACGCTCTTTGCCGTACCTGGAATCAACCCAGCCCTTGGGGAGTACACCTTTGAGGAAATCCTCAGGAAGATACATCTGGACATGGCACTCTCTCAGGATCCCAAGAGGATCCGTAGCCAGATACAGCGAAACGTGGGAGCGGAGCGGCACATCCTGATGCGTTTTGCCCCCACAGCAATAAAGAATCCCCTGTTCAAGCTGCTGTCCAATTCCCTGGGGGATGACCTGTATTCCGCAATCATTACCAATCTTGGATATGTGGAGATTCCAAAGGAGCTGGAAAGCTCAATTGAGCGTATGGATTTCTATCTCTGCCCCGGGCAGATAAATAAGGTCTCCCTTGCCGTTGTCGGCTTTAAGGATAAGGTTGTCATCAACTTCAGCAGTTTTTTCAATACGGATACCGCCCTTGAACGGGAGTTCTGCAGGTTTCTTGTGGAAGACGGCATACCTGTTGAAGTCTCATCCAACCGTACAGAATGAAAATAGGAGTGAAAGATGGCATATTGCATACAGTGTGGGGTTAAGCTGGAGGATAGGGCACGACAGTGTCCCCTTTGTCAGACCCCTGTGATGCTGCCTCCCCACATGGAGCGTGGGGAATCAGAACCCTTGTTTCCCCAGCCCCTTCCTGAGGAGGGGACCGGCGGGATAAACAAGACCAGCAAAGGCATCATCGAACTCATACTCTCCCTGTTGGTGGTAAGCGAGATCACCATAGCCCTTACCATGTGGTATTCTGGAAATATGGCACACAGTTTCATCCCCCTGTTCAGTACAGCAATGGCTGCCCTGGTCATAGCGATGGCTCTGGTGGCAAAACATACCTATGTAGCTCAGGCGACC
>CAYMRN010000093.1:0-6566 GCA_964392855.1 uncultured Sphaerochaeta sp. | reverse complement strand
GATGTAGGAGGGGGAGTCATCCATAGGACTGATTCCTGCCGTATTCTTCGGGAATGCGATAACCTCATGGATTGAGGTCTCGTCACTCATGATCATCACCATCCTGTCGATACCAGGGGCGATCCCGCCATGGGGGGGAGGTCCGTACCTGAAGGCATTGAGCAGGAAGCCGAAGCGCTCCTCAGCCGTCTCATCATCAAAGTTGCAGATGCGGAAGATGCGCTTCTGTAGCTCGACATCATGGATACGGATCGAGCCACTGGCTACCTCGTACCCATTGAGCACCAGGTCGTAGAGGTCTCCCTTCACGCTGCCTGGATCAGATTCGAGAGTTTCGAGGTACTGGCTCTGGGGCATGCTGAACATATGGTGTGCAGCCTCCCAGTGACCGCCGGCCTCATTGTATTCAAAGAGGGGGAAGTCGATGATCCAGCAGAATTCAAAGCCCTTGCGGATTAGGTTGAGATCCCTGCCAAGCTTTGAGCGTACTGCACTGAGACTTGCACAGCAACGCTTCCAGTTCTCATGGGCAACAAAGAGGATGAGATCCCCTTCCTTTGCATCCATCTTGGCGATAAGCTCCTCTTCGAGTCCAACAAAGAACTTGCTCACCCCACCACTGAGCGTGTTATTTGCTCCTACCTTGATCCAAGCGAGGCCTTTCGCTCCGTAGATCTTAGCGGCATTTTCAAGTTCAGTGATGAACTTGCGGCTGAACTCCACCCCTTCAGTCCTGGGTGCGCAGAGGGCCTTCACATACCCGCCAGCGGAAATGATGTCCTTAAAGGTTGCGAAACTGCTCTTTTGGGCTAACTCATTCATGTCAGAGAGGGGAATATCAAATCTGAGGTCGGGCTTGTCACATCCGTAGGTGTTCATGCTGTCTGCATAGGTGAGCCTTCTGAACGTGACAGGAAGATCAACATCCATGACCTCTTTGAATACGTGGCCGAACAACCCTTCCATAAGGGAGAGCACATCGTCACGCTTTACAAAGCTCATCTCCAGGTCTAGCTGGGTAAACTCAAGCTGACGGTCCCCACGGGCGTCCTCGTCACGGTAACAGCGGGCGATCTGGAAGTATTTGTCAAAGCCACCGACCATCAGTATCTGCTTGAAAAGCTGTGGGCTCTGGGGCAGGGCATAAAATTTACCGGGGTAGAGACGGGAGGGTACCACAAAGTCACGAGCCCCCTCCGGGGTGCTCTTGATCATAGTTGGGTCTCAATCTCATAAAAGTCCTTGCCGGCAAGATACTTTCTGATGGAGAAGATGAAGTCATGGCGAAGCTTGATACGCTTTTGCATTCCTTGGCTGCGCAGGTCAAGATAGCGGTACTTGAGGCGCAGGTCCTCTCGTGTCTCCAGGCCATCATCAAGCTGGAAGGGAAGGGGAGCACAGCGCGAGAGAATCTCAATCTTCTCTGCCTTAACCTCAATCTCGCCAGTTGCCATATCGGCATTGACCATGGAATCGGGCCTGAGCCTGACTGTCCCTGTCACTGCAATGCAGAACTCCATCCTCAGTTCGTTGGCAATGCTTTGTAGCTCGGCTGATGCATCATCATCGACCACAACCTGGGTTATGCCATAGCGGTCGCGTAGGTTGATGAAGTGAAGGGCGCCATGGTTACGGCTGCGATGAACCCATCCGTTTAGGACTACCTTCTTGTTGTTGTCATCCTTGTTCAATGCTCCGCACGTCGCTGTTCGTTGTGAAAATAGTTCTTCTGCCATACAGGTCCCCTATCGTTGAAAAGTACTCCTATCCTACAGCATGGGAGTCAAAAAGACAATTACTCGTAACTTTGAGTTATGCTTTGTCTATTCCATTTTTCACCATGGGGCAAAGGCATTGGTAACGTTATGGCCTCTGATAAAATGCACTTTACTAAGAGCGTTTTGCTATTCTTCTGTTGGGTGGTACGACATATGATACTGTGACGTGCTTGAAGCAATCCCCATAGAAACATCTCTTAATTGCAGAGGAGAATGAAGTATGGTAGGGTACAATCTGAAAGGAAATATCAAAATGGCAAGATTGGATTCTCTAACAGTCCGAGGGTTTAAATCGATACGAGAGCTGGAATCCCTTCCCTTAACAAAACTCAATTTTCTTATAGGTGCAAATGGATCAGGTAAAAGTAATTTTCTTGAATTATTTAAACTGCTCCGAGCTAGTATGCAACTTCCCCTTCCAGGGTTTAAAGAAACAGACCTTAAGAAATATGTTTTAGATTCTGGTATTGCTTCTGATTTTCTATTCAAAGGGAAACCTGAAGCTAATCAGATTTATTTCAATTTGCAATTTGGTAGCAATGGTTATGGAATGGTATTGTTACCAACCCAGGATGATTTGCTTCGTATAGATTCGGAAGGAACTTTTTATAAAGGAGTAGACCGGTGGAGTACATTGTATTCTTCTGATGGATTCACTCCTGGTTTACTTGAAAAAAAAGAAACTAAAGGAGTTTATGGAGGCTTTAGTGTTGGATACTACGTATATGAATCAATAAAAAGTTGGCAGATGTACCATTTTCACGACACTGGAAGAATGTCGCCGATTAAATCTTCTCAAAATGTATTCGACTATGAATATCTTCGCTTCGATGGTTCTAATTTGGCTAGCTATCTTCTTTTTCTTAAAGGACATCCAAATCATAAATACTTTTACATCCAAATAGTCGAAGCCGTACGTCAGGTCGCACCATTTTTTGATGATTTTATTTTGGAACCTAACCTCAATGAGATGGTAAGATTGCTTTGGAAACAAAAGGGCTCGGATTATCCCATGAAGCCACAGGCGCTTTCTGATGGCACTCTTCGCTTTATTTGTCTTGCCACTGTTCTTTTACAACCAAAGCATCCAGATACCATAATCATCGATGAACCTGAGCTCGGGCTTCATCCCTATGCAATAGGTATTTTGGCTGAGCTTATGCAAGCTCGAGCTACTGATACCCAACTGATTGTTGCTACCCAGTCTCCTGCTTTGATCAACCATTTTGAGCCTGAGGATATTATTGTTTGTGACCGAAAGGATGGTCAGTCAACCTTTACACGACTAAATTCCGATTCATTGGATGCTTGGTTGGAAGACTACTCCCTTGGGGAGTTGTGGACAAAAAATATACTTTTCGGTGGCCCTGTATATGAGTGAGGTTATAGTCATTGCTGAAGGGCAGAGCGAACAATCATTCTTGAAAAGAGTCTTAGCCCCCTATCTTAGCGAGCATGTTTGTTATATTCGTGCACAACTGATTGGTACCCCTGGACATAAGGGAGGAAGTGTTTCCTTTGATCGTTTTTCGAGAGATGTGGGGGCAGCCTTGAAGCAAAGAAAAGATACATATATCTCTTCAATGCTTGATTATTTTCGGCTTGATTCTAAATGGCCTGGCATGAATGATTTGAATCAGGCCATGCGTTTAGGACGGAAAATTGATAAGAGTGAAATACGTGTAATTTTACAAGAAAAAACATTAGAAAGGCTTGAAGAGTTATTCCCACAATACTCTATCCCAACGCGGGTTCTCCCATATTTTTCTATGCATGAGTTTGAGTCTTTGCTTTTTTCTGATGTTACTAAACTCAGTGAAGGCCTCCGCCGAAATATTCAAGATGTACAATATGTTTTGGATTCATTTGACGGCGATCCTGAGTCGATTAATACCGATCCTTCAAAGGCACCTTCAAAGGTGTTGGAACGGTTGAATCCTGAATACAAGAAAGTTCTTCAAGGAACCTTGATTGCCACTTCCATTGGAATTCCTAAAATGCAGAACAAGTGTTCTTGTTTCAACCATTGGATCAACCAATTGTTGGCACTCTCTTAAGGTGGGTCGCGTGTACAGTATATTCTCTTGAAATAAATTGAATAGAATCTACATCTATGGATACAAGGAGATTCTTTCATGGTACCAACAAGGTCGTATCGAAATCATTCCCTGCTGTTATTAGCATGTATGCTATCCTGACCCATACTCGAAATAGAACCATAATATACGGTTCCTCTCTTTTTATTGAACCCCCTTGTTGCTTCATACCTCTTTTTTATGGTAGTCTCAAATGAGACTATTAATACTGCTATATGGTTGTTAATTCCCCAAATACCCGGGTATTATGACTATAAAGTAGCTGAAAGTTACTAAGGATTGGCATGCAAACTGAATTATTACATGAGCATACCCTCTTGGAGTTGTTGCTCGATTCCAAAACCCTCACTGCCTCTTCACTAAAGCGGTCATCCTATCCAAAGGGAACTGTAGTGGGGGATTCCGATGGTTCTGTCTCGCTTGCTGTCTTTGTGGAAAAAGGCGAGCTTGATGTGTTTAGTGTCGCCTTGGATGGTACGAAAATTCTTGTATCCACCTTGAGTAATTCAGAGGTCTTTGGCATAAGCAACCTATTTGAAGAGGAAGATTTACGCACCATATTGCAGTGTAGGACCGATTGCGTGCTCCTCTCCCTTCCTAAGGAAGTGTTGCGAACAGCAATAGTCAAAAGCCCTCTTGCGATGGTTGAGTATGCAAAGCTCTGTAACCGCAAGATTCAGTTTCTGCTACAGCGTATCGAGCAGCTCTCTCTCTTATCTGCACGAGCGAAGGTAGCTGAGTATCTTTTGAGCAACACTACAACCCAACAGCCGGAGTTGGCCCTCGATTCAAAGGAATCCCTCACCCTTCCATTGGGTATCAGCCGGGCCTCCCTGTTTAGGGAGCTCTCAGCCCTGGAGAAGATGGGAGGCGTATACAGCAACGGCTCTATTGTTCGGGTAATAGATCGCAATATTTTGGAGAATGTTCTCCAAAGATAGCATAAGATGGTGTCCATTGGGGCACAGGAGTTTTGAACATGAAGAAATTTGGTATGATACTACTGGTATTGGTTTTGAGCGGTGTCGCCCTGTTTGCAGCAGGAACAAAAGAGGGGGTCACCGTTGACCTCTCCAATCTGGCACAGAGTGCACAACCCCCTGTTGATGTCAGGGTCCTTGCCATGAAAGGACCCACTGCCATGGGAATGGTCTCCCTGATGGAAGAGGCCAAGAAAGGTGTGATGGATGGCAATGCCTACACCTTCGATGATTTGGCTACCATCGATGTCGTTGTTGCCAAACTGGCAAAGGGCGAGGTCGATATCGCAGCAATTCCTGCAAACCTCTCCTCTGTGCTGTTCAACAACACCAAGGGTGCTTTGAAGGTTCTTGCCATCAATACCCTCGGAGTGCTCTACATAATGGAAAGCGGTGACAGCATCACCTCAATAGAAGACCTTGCAGGCAAGACCATCTACTCCACAGGCAAGGGTGCCTCCCCTGAGTATGCCCTCAAGTACCTGCTCAATGCCTATGGCATCAAGGATGTGACCATTGCCTGGAAGAGCGAGACCACCGAGTGTGTTGCAGCCTTGGCACAGAAGCCCAACAGCATTGCCGTTCTGCCACAGCCGTTCGCCACAGCTGCGATGATGAAGGACCCGACTATTCGCATTGCACTCGACATGACCCAGCTCTGGGAAGATGTCCAGGACAGGCAGCCGTTCCCCAGCACCATGATGACAGGTGTCGTGGTAGGACAGTCCTCCTTCATTGCTGAGCACCCTGAAGCGGTCAGCCGCTTCCTCGATCACTATGCCGCATCTGTTGAGTATGTGCAGAACCATCATGAGGAGGCCGCACGCCTTATAGGCGATCTTGAGATCGTTCCTGCTCCTGTAGCCTTGAGGGCCCTGCCATACAGCAATATAACCTATATAGATGGCCCTGAGATGAAGACCAAACTTTCAGGCTATCTCAAGGTGTTGTTCGACCAGAATCCTAAGAGTGTAGGCGGAGCACTGCCAACTGATGAATTCTACTTCATCCGCTAAAAAGCGAGGGACCATCAGGGTATGGTCTATACTGCTCTGGCTAGGGATATGGCAACTTGTTGCCATGACCCTAGGCCAGGATATCCTGCTTGTCTCCCCCCTTTCAGTGCTGGTACGCCTCTTTGAACTGGTGCAAACCGGTTCCTTTTGGCGTTCCATCGCGTACTCCTTCTCCAGGATTGCCGGAGGATTCCTCCTGGCAACCCTCATGGGGGTACTGTTTGCAATCTTTTCCTATCGCTACAGATGGGTTGAGGAGTTTCTCGCCCCTCCCATACAGACGATTAAGGCGACCCCAGTCGCCTCATTTGTCATCCTCACCCTTGTCTGGATTGCCCCACAGAACCTCTCGGTCTTCATCTCCTTCCTGATGGTGCTGCCCATCATGTACACCAATGTCCTGATGGGCATCAGAAGTACGAATGAGAAGCTGCTTGAGATGGCAGAGGTCTTTTGCGTCCCTACCTACAGACGTATCCGCTATATCTACCTCTCCCAGGTGCTTCCCTTCTTCCGTTCGGCATGTTCGGTAGCTCTGGGCCTTAGCTGGAAGGCAGGGATAGCTGCAGAGGTGATAGGCCTGCCCCAAGGCTCGATCGGGGAGATGCTGTACCAGGCTAAGATCTACCTGGATACCCCTGATATGTTTGCCTGGACGCTTGTGATCATCATTATCAGTGTTTGGTTTGAGAAACT
>CAYMRN010000092.1:0-6594 GCA_964392855.1 uncultured Sphaerochaeta sp. | reverse complement strand
TGCACCGTCTGGTCCGTATCAGTCCTTTTGACTCACAAAAACGAAGGCATACCTCTTTCAGCAGTGTCTATGCCTCTCCTGTTATCGACGACACCATCGAGATCGACCTCAAGAGCGATGACTACCGCCTGGACACCTACCGTGCAGGAGGGGCCGGGGGGCAGCACGTCAACAAGACGGACAGTGCGGTCAGGATAACTCACTTCGAGTCAGGCATTGTGGTACAGTGCCAGAATGAGCGTAGCCAGGGGATGAACAAGGAGCTTGCATTCAAGATGCTCAAGAGCCGCCTTTACGAATACTATCGTGAAGAAAAGGAAAAAGAGCAGAAGAAGAATGCGATAGCCAAAAAGGAAATCACCTGGGGAAGCCAGATCCGTTCCTATGTCTTCCAACCCTATACCATGGTAAAGGACCACAGGACAGGGGAGACCATAGGGAATATCCAGGCTGTTATGGACGGTTCCATCGATCCATTCATCGAAAGTTTCTTGCGGTGGTCTAAAGAGGAGGCATAAGGGTGCGACTCCGGGATTTCCTGTTGGCTCTGGTGGGGGTGCTTTTGGTATGCATACCCCTGTTTTCCGCCGATGAGGTGCCCTTTTCCGTAGGGATCATCTCCCTTCAGGAAGAAGCTTCCCCCTACCTTGCCCTTGCCCAAGAGGCAGGCACATCCTACGCTTCGACATTCCTCATTCCGGACGAGGGGTATCGTGACCACCTCGCCTCACGGGAACTGGGGGAAAAGAGGCTTGCCCAACTGAAGGAGATCTCCTCAGCCTATGCCTCCAAATCTGAACAAAGGTTGGAGACGGCCCTAAAGGTACCGGATTATGCCAAGCCAAGGCTTTCCGACAGGGTATCGGTCACCTACCGTGAGATTCCCCTACAGAAGGGATATCACCATCTTTTGAACAGCTTTCCTGGGTCTCGATCCTGGTTTGCCTCCCAACATGGCCTGGATGCCCTGCTTTTGATACAGCAGAGCAAGCTTGCTGCAAATGATCGCCTCAGGATCTACTGGTATGATCTTTTTACCGATACGACCCATCTGATATTTGACCAGGTGGTCATCGGAGGCGACACTTCAGTACTGCAAGAGGAGGTTGGAAAAGCTCTTCTTGCCAAAACCACCGGCCCTGAGTATGGGCTGCTCATCTTTGACGACTACAGCTCATCGACTCTGATCGAGGCCAACGGTGAGGCCCTTGCTGTCCAAGGGGGACAGGTGTTGCTCCCCTTTGGACAGTACACGCTCAATATGACACAAGCTTTCCATGAACCTGCACTTTTGAGCATCACCGTCATGCCCAACACCATTACCCATATCTCCTCTGCCTTGAATCGGATACCGCTAAAGGAGATGCGCCTCTCCTCTCCCCAGGGAAAGGTCTCTTGGTTTGTCGATGGTGTCTTGTATGGCAACAGGTGTGAGCTCAGCATCAGTGCCTCCCTTGTACCCCTTGTGGTAGTCGCCCAAAAGGAGGGGTTTTCCCCTCTGACCCTTCAGATCCAAAAGCCTTTCGAGCAGATCGAGGTCCCCCTACAGCCTGAGTGGATGGAACGTACTTCCCTGCTTGAATCGAGGCAAGAGGGCTTTTATAAAAGTTTGCGAAATACTATGCTGGTTTTTGGACTCTATGTGGCCAGTTCCACACTCTCAGAGACGTTCGAGGTGGCAAACCCGTTGTGGCAGCCACTGCAGGTTGCGACAAGTGGCTTTGCCCTCGTCTCCACATTGCACACTATAATGAACCTTGCTTCCTATGCCGCGCTTGCCGGTACCGGCATACGATAGCATTCCTTGGAGTATTCAGATGAAGAAGAAATTTGGTGACAGGCTCAAGGCCTTGTTTGGAATAAAGACATTTAACGAGCAGTTTTTTGAAGATCTTGAGGATTTTCTCATCGAAGGCGATCTTGGGGCAAAGCTTGCCATGGATATCTCTCAGGAGATGAGAAAGCTTGCCAAAAGTGAAAAGCCTACTACCCAGGAGGACCTCCAGCTGATGGTAAAGAGATTCCTCTCTTCCAAGGTCCGCGCATTCCTGCCGGAATTGGATAAGGAGAAGCTGACTGTCTTTCTCATCCTTGGTGTAAATGGGGTAGGCAAGACCACCTCCATAGCCAAGATGGCCCAGATGTACATGAACCAGGGCTATAGCGTGATGCTTGCTGCAGGGGATACCTTCAGGGCCGCCGCCATCGACCAGCTTGAGGTGCATGCCCAGAGGTTGGGTTGCCGGCTGGTCAAACAAAAAAGTGGCAGTGACCCAGGCTCTGTCGTCTATGATGCGATAACATCTGCCAAGGCGCGAGGGGAACACCTTATCCTGGTGGATACTGCAGGAAGGATGCACAACAAGGAGAATCTCTTGCGGGAACTTTCCAAGATTGACAAGATTGTGCAGGGTAGGGAGATCGACAGTGAACACTACATGAAGTTCCTGGTCATAGACAGCACCACAGGCCAGAATGGCATTAGCCAGGCAGAGCTGTTCAACCAGGCGGTAAAGCTCGATGCCCTGATCCTCTCCAAATATGACTCCCTTGCCAAGGGAGGGGCCCTGGTGCAGATCGGAGAGAGGTTCGATATCCCCATAGCGTTTGTCGGCACTGGGGAGACCTATGCTGACTTGCACCCTTTCGACAAGGATGAGTTTCTCAACAGCTTGGTCGGCCTATGAGAAAAGTTGCTCCCCTCTTCTGCACTCTGATGCTCCTGTTTTCCTTGCTCGCCCAAGAGCAGGTAGCATCGAATAGCATCGGACAGGATAGGAGCAACTTTGCCGACGGGGGAGCGTACTACCTTCTTGCAGATGATTCGGGCTCAACGCTGTTTCATAATGATCAGGCTGTATGGAAGGAGAGCCGGATAACCGTAAATGGTCTGCTGGAGGTATCCACTTTCCATTACGACACTGAAACCATGCATCTCAAGCGCTATGAGAGCGGCCGCCTCGTTGCCGAAGGGCAAGGTGATGAGATGCAGTACTTCTACTATGACAAGGGGGGCCTCATGACCAAGAGCATGCGCTTGGTCTCAGGCAAGCTCACCGAGATGGAGCTCTATACCTATGATGTGGGCACCCATGCGCTCAATGGGATACTTACGATAACCGCTGAAGGCAGCGCCATCACCTATTTCGGCAGTCCAAAGGGGCAGAGCTGGTTCTCCTTTGCTGAAGGGGATAGGTTCACCAAAGTGACCCAGCTCACCCAGGACGTGCAGGTACAGGAACTCTGGGAAGGCAATACCCTCATCAAGGATGTGCACTCTGAGATGCTCCAAGACGGTGGCATGCGCCTGAGGACCATCACCAAAGAGGGGGAAGTGAGCGAACTCTATGATGATACGGGTCTGTTGACTGCACGTATCACGCCTTCCCTTATCGTTGGATACCGGTATAATGAAGAGCGTGCGCTTGTCGAGGAGCGACAGAAAAGCCCTGATTTGCAAGAGCGCATCATACGGTATGAGGAGGGTAGGGCTGTGTCAGAATCACTGTATCAGGACGGTCAGCTGGAAAAGGTTACCCTGTACCCCAAGGACAAGGGAAAGGTGGAGACCCTCTATGACAAGGGAGAGCCTTACTGCGACATAACCTACGCCCTCGATGGCAAGCGTGTGCTCTCCATCAGGTACCGGTAAGAGCTATGGTCTTGTTCCTTGCCAAGCGATATGCCTTCTCCAGGGAGAACCGGCACAAAGGCACCAGTGTGCGTATCGCCTTCGGCCTTGCCCTCTGCCTCTTTGCCATTACCATGGTGCTCTCCTTCATGCAGGCTCTGCAGGAAGACCAGTTTGTTGATATTCGGACCTTTGAGTCCTTTGATGTGCAGATCCCCCTCACATTCACTGACCTCAGTCGGGGCAACGCCTTGGCCCTTGAACTTGAAGAGCTGGCTTTGGTTGACCATGCCTTCCTGTTTTCCGAAATTCCGGTCCTCATCCAGGGCAGGGGAGGCTCTCCTGCCCTGGCAGGGAGGATCCGTGCCATCCAGAGCAAGGGCGCCTTCAGTGAAGGCTTGCACCTTTACAGGGGAGAACTCTTCAAGGAGAGTACGCTCTCTTGCTCCTATCTGCATATTGCATCCATGCCTCTTGGGGAGACAGTCGAGGTCACCCTGTTGAAAAAAGGCAAGCAGGCTACAGTGATCCCCTCACAGAGGAAGATGCCCATAGGGGGCATCTACTATACCTCAATGTATGATTTTGACTCCTCCACCTTCTTGACAGACATGGATACCCTCTACTCCCTCAATGCAGATGCCCCTCTCTTTCTGGGTATCTTTTCAAAAGCGAAGAGTGATCTTGTTGCACAACAGATCATGGAGAGATTCCCCACCCTCGAGCCTGTCACCTGGAAGGAGGCGAACGCCTCCCTCTATGGCGCCATGCAGCTGGAACAGAGCATGATGACCTTGATGCTGCTGCTTATGGTGGCTGTCATCATCATCCATATCCGCAACAGTTCAAGACGACTCTTGCTCGCCAAACAACGTGAGATAGCCATGTTGCGATCCATGGGGCTTCCCAAGAGGATCGTGCAGCAGGTTTTTGTGGTACAGGCCCTGCTTGTCGCTCTTGTCGGTGTTCTTGCGGGGATAGCGCTCTCGCTTGCAGGTATCCTGCTTTATCCTAATTTTTCCCAACTTGTCTACAGATCGTTAGGTGTACACCTTAGCCTTGCCATCAAGGTCCCAGGTCTTTTCATTCTGGTTGCAGCAATACTCTGTCTCAGCGGCTTTGCCTCCTATGTGGGAACAAGGCGTATCCTGAGGGCAGATATTATGGAGATGTTTACCCATGACGAAATCCAATGAGATACTCTCCCTTAGGGGAGTCAGCAAGAGTTTCCCAGCCACAGCCCGCGGTGGCGAGCCCATTGAGATCCTTGACGCGATCGACCTTGCCCTCTATCCGGCAACAAGTGTTGCCATCACAGGCAAGAGCGGATCTGGCAAAAGTACGCTCCTGCAGATTAGTGCAGGCCTGCTCTCCTGTGAAAACGGGGAGGTCTCCTTTGATGGGAAGAACCTCAATGCCCTCGATGATGCGCACCTGAGCAAGATCCGCAGCAACTCCATGGGATTCATCTTCCAAAGCAGTCTCCTGCTTGATGATTTCACCGCCTTGGAGAATGTGATGGTCCCTGCCATGATCATGGGTGTTGGTGAGAAAGAGGCACGCAAGCGTGCCCTGCGTCTCTTGGAAAGTGTCGGGCTCAGCGATAGGCTGGACCATAAGAGTGACCAGCTTTCCGGTGGAGAGCGCCAAAGGGTCGCCATTGCACGTGCACTGGTCAATGAGCCGCTTCTCCTCTTTGCCGATGAGCCCACAGGATCCTTGGATGAGCGCAATGCCGCCCTCATCGAAGATATGCTCTTCGCCTTGGTTGCAGAAAAGCAGGTTGCCCTGATGCTGATAACCCACAACATGCCCTTTGCTTCCAGGTGTGATACTGTCTACCGGCTGCACAATCGCAAAGTGGAGGCCATCAAGTGAAGACAAGGCTCTCTGTCATGCTCATAGGACGAAAACTGGGCATCAAAAGCAGTGCTGCAGCAAAAAGAAGGATAGTGTTCAATATCCTGCTGATATCTGTTGTTGTTGCAGCCCTTGTCTTTGCCCAGCTCTTTGTTGTCTCCATGAGCCGTGGGATAGCCAACAAGTACGCCCTATTGGGAAATGGACACCTTCAGGTGCATGAGAGGGCAGGTACTCCCATCCCTGCCCATGAGCAGATTCTGGATGTCCAGCTGGTTGCACAGACCTATTCGCTGATCTACAGCCCCTCTAAAAACCTGATGGTGCGTCTCAAGGGGGTGGAGAGCTCCTATTTCAACGAAATGAGGCTCGCCGAGCTGACCTTCCTTGATACCACTGTCGAGACCCAGGGATCATCCCTGCCCCAGGTCCTTCTCAGCACAAGTGTTGCAAGCAAGCTTGGGGTGGGCCAGGGTGATAGGGTGGCCCTGATGATGATCAGCAACAACAGTTTGCGCCCCCAGCTCTGCATAGTGGGGAACCTCTATGATTCGGGGTACAAGGAGCTTGATGAGAACCTGATCTTCTGTGACTTCTCCCTGATGGACAAGCTGTTTTCTACCAAGGCTGACACATACTATGAGCTGCTGGTCTCTGATAAAAATATCTCTTCAGTACGTTCGTTCCTGGAGAAGGAGGGGCTTTCGGTAACCTCCTGGGACGAGGAGAATTTTGCTGTGGCCACCAACCTTGAGACAAGCCGCCAGGCTGTGCTGGGTGTCATGGTCGTGGTTGCAATCCTATGCGGTTACTTTATCAGCGAGCTCAGCAGGGAGCTGGTGGAGGATGACAAGAACCGCATAGCCTTGCTGAAGTTGCTCGGTGCTGGAAACTCCCTGATCAGGAGGGTCTATTTTACCACTGTCATGCTCGTAACGCTCATTTCCATTATCATCGGAACAGCCGCTGGAATCCTCTTGGGTCTCAACCTCGGATCGATGCTCTCCCTGCTTGCTGCACGGTCGATTCCAGCCCTCGCTTTCTATCTCTTGGACTTCACTGTCATCATCCCCTATACGGACATAGCCATCATCCTCCTTGTC
>CAYMRN010000091.1:0-6611 GCA_964392855.1 uncultured Sphaerochaeta sp. | reverse complement strand
AATCGACTTCCGTACATTTGCCAAAGATCGTCATCGGACCTGCGATGATGCTCCTTTTGGCGGTGGGGCTGGGATGGTTATCCAGTGTGCTCCCCTTTGCGATGCCCTTGATTCCATTGGAGCCAAAGGCAAGCGAGTGGTTTATCCCTCGCCCTCGGGGAAAAAGTTCACACAGGCATATGCCGAGAACCTGAGCCTGGAAGACGAGCTGGTCTTTATCTGTGGTCATTACGAAGGTATTGACCAACGGGTGATTGACCTATATGTTGATGACGAGATTAGTATTGGAGATTATGTGATCAGCAGTGGGGAAGTGTCCACACTGGTGATCGTTGATGCCGTTTATCGGCTCATTGAAGGGGTCATCAGTTCCGACTCTCTTACCGAAGAGAGCTTTTCTGACGGATTGCTTGAATATCCCCAATATACTAGGCCTGAGACCTATTGCTCAAAAAGTGTCCCTGCTGTATTATTGAGCGGACATCATGCAAATATTAGTCAATGGCGACTGAAGAAGCGGTTGGAGAAGACTTTGTTAAACCGACCGGATCTATTAGAGACGGCATCTTTGGATGTGAACTCTAGGAAGATGTTATTAGAATTGAAAGAACATAGGGCTAAGGGGACCGTAGACAATGGATGTAATGAAGGCTATTGAGTCGGAACAGATGAAGGAAAACGCTGAAAATTTCAGTGTTGGTGATACCGTTAAGGTATATTTCAAGATTATCGAAGGTACTAACGAACGAGTTCAGATCTTCGAGGGAATCGTACTTGCTAAGAATAATGGTGGGATTCGTCGCACATTTACTGTAAGAAAAATCTCTTATGGTGTTGGTGTTGAAAGAATCTTCCCCTTGCATTCACCTCGTGTCGAGCGAGTTGAGGTTATACGAAGAGGCCGTGTGAGACGTGCCAAGCTGTACTATCTCAGAGACAAGGTTGGCAAGAAGGCAAAGGTCAAGGAACTCATTCAGAAAAAGAACGCCTAGTTCCCTAGCCAATGCTATACCAAGAGGACGACATCACTACGATGCCGTCCTTTTTAGTTGTATCATCTTGCCCATTACCTAAAAACAGGATAGGGTAGATTTAGAGGATCATATGGAACCAGAAAGCAATACACCAACCCCTGCCAATCCGGGCAAACGTGACACCACTAACCGTAAAAGGGAACGCAAACGAAAGAAGCGGGCCCCAAAGGCTAAAGGTGCGAGTGAGAGCGCAAAAAAGCCAAAAAACACCCTATTGCCTTCCCCGACGAAGACTCCGTATCACAGCACCCTCCCTCCGTTGCCGGTAAGGCGTGTTGAGGAACCTCTGCTCGACTGTCCGTTGTGCGGCAAAGTCATTGAGAATATTGCCAGTGCACTTACCCATCCTGAGGGCGGTTTCTGCCATTTCGACTGTGTCTTGGAGAAGATTGCCAAAGATGAGCGCATCTCGGAGGGCCAGAAGGTGAGCTATATCGGTCGGGGTACCTTTGCTGTAGTTGAAACCAATTCTGAAAATGGGTTTTCCTTTGCCAAAAAAATCGTCTGGGAGACCCCAGAGAGTTTCGATACTATGAAAAAATATGTGGAGGCAAACAAGAAATGATGGCTTCTAAAAATATAGCAATGCTCCCAGGTTCATTTGACCCTCCTACTAATGGACATATAGATATCATTGAAAGAACCGCAGCCCTCTATGACAAGCTTTTTGTTGTAGTGGCTGACAATGTGCAGAAAAGCTGTCTCTTCACCGCTGAAGAGCGTAGGGACATGCTCAAGGAAATCCTCAAGGGGTATGAGAACATTGAGGTGGTCATATACCCAGGACTTGTAGTACAGTTTGCCCAGGAGAATAGGGTAGGAGTGATGATTAGGGGCGTGCGCGCCTTGGTTGACTTCGGTTACGAGTTTGAACTTGCCATGACCAACAAACAGCTGAACAATGCCCTGGAGGTTCTGTTCATGCCCACAAGCCCCAAATATTTCCAGCTTCGCTCAAGTGCAATAAAGGAGATGGCCGCCTATGGCGCCGATATCTCCCCAATGGTACCTCCTTTAGTCGTGAAGATGATGGGAGACAGGATCAAGCTGCTGGTTTGATTGCAGACAAGATGAAAGCCATTGGTAAGTTCCAATGGCTTTTCTATGCAGATGTGATAGGCTCATAGCCTAATACTAATCTTGCTGGTACGGGTCTTCATACCCATTTCAGATCCTCTTCCTCAGTTTCACGCACAAGCCTGGGTATACCTTCATATGCAGTTTGTGACAGGTCATCTGTATGGGGTTTTGCCTCATCAGTCTTGCTTGGTGTTTCAAGTCCAGAAATGGCTGGATTTTTGCAAACGGAAAAAATGCAGACATTTTGTTTTCTGTTGTAGGGCTTGATTGCCTTAACCACCGTACTTTTACCATATAGTCTGGAATATTCTTGCTAGGAAGTTTAGTAGTGTACTGATATCTAACGGTAATTAAATCCAGTAACTTTCCTTTAGATCGGGCCCCCTGAAGTTAGATTGTATACTAAACAAATTATCCTTTCCAAGGATTGTCAGGCTCAATGATTGGGTTATGAAGACCTTTAATGATCGCATTATTGGAAGTAGGGTGGTAGTGATGATGGGCTAGCATCATACCATTTTATTAGTTCCAATCTGTCAAGAGGTAAA
This sequence comes from uncultured Sphaerochaeta sp., assembly GCA_964392855.1. Lineage (GTDB taxonomy): Bacteria > Spirochaetota > Spirochaetia > Sphaerochaetales > Sphaerochaetaceae > Sphaerochaeta. Next base: position 3,949 of record CAYMRN010000091.1, on the reverse strand, counting down.
CCCTGATTCTCTTGCTTTTCTTTTTTTTTGTAATTCAAGGCTAGATTCCTCTTGCTACCAAGCATCCCTGGACGTTTTATAGCTCAAAAGGATACACAAAATGAGTCCTCGAGCCTTTTCTCAGGACTTATGGGTTTTGCTCATTATCAAAGAACAGATGCAAATTTCATAATAACTATTTCAGTAGTTCTCCAAGCCCATAGCCTTTAACCTTTAGCTCGAAGCGCCTCAAACCCTCTTCATCAGCTACCATAGGCCTGTAAAGTTCACCAGAACGTATTAGGGTGTAGGCTATGGTCAGCATTTTTCTGGCTACCGCTACAGCAGCTACCTGCTTTGGCTTTCCCTTTGCCACAAGTCTCTTGTATTTACGTTTCAGTGGGGTATCAGCCTTGGTCTTGCTGACTGCCCACGCACCTTGGACTATTGCCCTTCTGATATACCTGTTTCCCCTGTGGGTGATGCCGCCGATTACGTTGCGTTGGCCTGAACTGTCTATCCTAGGGGTTATCCCTGCATAGTTGCAGACTTGCCTGGGATGGGAAAAGCGAGAGCAATCCCCTAAGAAAGCAATGAATGTTGCTGTGTTGACCAATCCAAACCCTGGTATTGAGAGCAGAGATGTCGCTTCCTTCGGATGATTGAGGCAAATGCCCTTCATCTGTTCGGCAATCTCTTCCAGATGCTGCTCACAGAGCTCCATGTGCTCTATGATCATCAGAGCCTGTCGTAGGTTGCCTGGATCCTTGAAGCTATGTCTACAAAGATGCATGCGCTTGCTAGGGTCCTTAAGGTCGGCCTTTGAGATATCGCAATATCCCATTGAGTTGAAACGGGCATGCAGCCTGTTCACATGTGCGGTCCGCAGTTCTGCCATGTCAGCTTGCTGCGATACCACTGAACGCTCAGCCTGCTCTTGTTCGGTAGGTACATTTACTGTGGGCAGTTCATGAATCCCATAGCGTCTGCCCAGGTCTGCTATCTTCATGCTGTCCGATTTATCAGTTTTGCATGTTGTCTTGAAGATGACATGAAGATCAGCAGGATTAAGCACTGTAACTGTGGCAAGCGTATTAGTCATGAGATATCTGGCAAGGGTGAACGAGGAGGAGCCTGCCTCTAGCAATATGTGGTCTCCCTCTTTTACTTCTTTGGCCAGATTCCTCCTTCCCTGGGGATTCATCTCCCCCTTGGAGAATTTCCGTTCTTGCAGGTTTGGACCAAAGAGCATACATTGCTGGTATGTCTTCTTCGAGAGATCCATTCCAATGATTCGTGAAAACTTCTGTTCCATACAAACACTCCTTTTAGATAAACTCGGAGGCAGAAAGCTTTGTAGTGGAAGATCGTGACCCTTCAGTTTTATTAACAGCGTTGTGCCGCCTTGTTTCAGCGGCACACGCTACAGTGGTCTTCGATGGCCGGCTTAGTGTCAATTTGGGTTTCAAGGTTCTATCTGTTGCAAGATATTCCTTCCAATTCCCTCGACCGTGCCCTCGGCTTCTGAAACTCCGGTAAGTTCAGAATATCATCGACTCCCTCTACATGGAACATACTATTTTATCTGTTCCAAGAGAATTAGTGTCAATTGTTTTTCCGGTTTTTGATTGTGCTAACTTTAACGTGGGAGGTATTTGCAAAGGGCATTGTACCTCCTCCCAAGCTCAAAAGCAGGGTATTCCCCAAGGTTTACGCGAAGAGCCCAAACTTTCTAAGACACTGTCAGTTCATATTACAACCGGCAACAAGAAAAACAAGGAAAATAAATAAAAAATATTGACAAAACAAAGAAGTATAGTAAACTGTTAATAGTTAATTGATTTAATTAATAAAATAAATTTATATAGTAATCCATTTTATAAAGGGGCATGTTGTATGGTAGCAAGGTTCAGTGGCGCTAATAGTGATAGCCTGCAGCAAATGAATAGGAATCTTGTCCTATCACTGATGAGAAGAAGTCATATTACGACCCGAGCAGATATTGCAAAGGCAACAGGTCTGAAAGGCGCAACAATTACCAATATTGTTGCAGACTTCATCACAGCTGGGATCATTGTAGAAACCGGTTTGGTTGAAGGTGGGAAAGGTCGGCGTTCAATTGGTATCTCTTTGGATAATGAGAAGTTTCAAATAATAGCCGTTCGACTTTCACGATTGAACTTTAAGATTCGGATCTACTCCCTTCATGGTGAAAGCTTATATGGCGAATCAATAGCAATCGACATGAATTCTGAAGTTAGATTGACAATCGAGTTGATGAAGACAAAATTGCGAGAGTTCTTGGCAATGAACAATAGAACGACTCTTGCAATAGGCATTGCACTGCCTGGTCCCTACATGAAAAGCAAAAATACCATTTTACAGATTTCTGATTTCCATGGATGGGAAGGCGTAAATATAGCAGGAGAGATAGAGTCAGAGTTCAAGATACCAACAGCCGTTGAACATGATGCCAAATCGAGCGCCTTAGCAGAGTGGTGGTATGGTTCGTATTCAGGTTCTAGTTCAACTCTTTTAAATATCATTGCAGGTCAAGGAAATGGAGCCGGCTTGATATCACATGGGAATATCGTATCAGGGGCACATGGTACAGCTGGTGAGTTCGGGCACTGCTCAATTTCCTTTGATGGACCGTTGTGTGACTGTGGCAATCATGGGTGCTTGGACCTGTATTGTTCCACTAGGGTCCTCAAAACTACTATGAAAAACAAAATTAAGGAGTACCCAGAAAGTTTCCTATATGACAAACCCATAAATGAAGAGAATATAGCTTTGGCCGTTTCTCTAGATGATCCTTTTGCTGTTCAAGAGGTTAGGAATGTATCCAGGTATCTAGGATATGGATTTGTAAATGCCATCAATATTTATGACCCTGATTTGATTGTAATTGGTGATGAATTAGCAAATATTGGTGGAGATGTTCTGTTGGAAGAGGTAAGGAAGATAGTGAATGAAAGGGTGTTACCTGGTCTGAGTGGGGAGGTGAAGATAGTAATCAGCACACTACAGGAACCTATTTTACTTGGTGCAATGACCGTTGCTATGGATAAGGTCTTTCATGAAATGGAATTCATGAAAAAGAAAAGATAAGGAGAAGAAAAAATGAAAAAGATTGGAATCGTTTTTTTTGTCTTACTCGTGATTTCATCGGTTGCTTTTGGTAAAGGTACAGCAGAGGCTAAAAGTGATAAAATTTCGATTTGTATCACCGATGATCGTGAGGATTGGGTGGATGCCAGAATAAAGGAATATAACGAAATACACCCAAATGTGAAAATTGAAACCATTGTACTTTCAGGTGGTTCAAGCGACAGGCAGGCCAAAATGACCATGATGATGCAGTCGCCTCAAACTAGCCCTGACATCATGAACGAGGATGGATTCAAGATCAATGCTGACTCAGCTGCTGGCTTTTTGCACCCTCTAGATGATTATGTAGCAAACTGGTCCGAATGGGATCAGTTTTACGACAATGTCAAAGAGATGGGTAGAGCAGTTGATGGGAAAATCTATGGTATTCCCCTTACTGTTGATGTTCTTGGATTGTGGTATGATAAGGGTCTTATGAAAGAGGCTGGTGTTCCGATGCCTTTTTCCCCTAAATCATGGAAAGATGTGCTCGATGCTGCCAACAAAATCAAAGCTTTGGGAAAAAAAGATGTAATTCCTTATTTTATTACCACAGCTAAGACCTTCCCGGAAAGGGCTTCTATGCGGCTCTTCCAGCCCTTGTACAATGGTACAGGTCACTCTATCTACGATGCTGAATTGGGTAAATGGACAATTAATAAGAAAGCATTCATAGATGTGTGCAACTACGTAAACCAAATCTGTAATGTTGATAAGGTAGGTCCTCCTCTAGATTTGGGAGTGCAAAATCAGGTTGAAAGTATCATTCAGTCATCATTGATGAAAGAAGGCAAAGTAGGAATATGGTTAAGTGGTAACT
>CAYMRN010000090.1:0-6680 GCA_964392855.1 uncultured Sphaerochaeta sp. | reverse complement strand
ATAGGAAGGGTGGCTGTACTCTGGGTACCTGCCTTCTTTATCCCGGGTGTCAGGATGGTCGGTAACCCTTCCATTGGATTCTCAAGCGATAGGGGGATGTTTCTGAACACCACCTTTGAGATCTATGGCACCTATCCCAATTTCAAGAAGGCTGAAAGCAGCAGTTTCACCACCTTGCTCACCGGCGAGAGTGATGATTCGTTTGTACCCAGCGGTGCTGTCTACCGGGCACGAGAGGGTGAGATGACCCCTTTTGAGAAGTGGACAGCCGACAGCGGTTCCTATCTTGCCGTGATGGGGGATTCCTATGAAAAAAGCGGGGTCACCCTCGCAGTGGAAGCCAGCCACAGGTTTTTTTCCAAGAAGATTGTTCTGGACACCAGTATGAGAGTCGCGGTGCATCCGGATGGAAAAGAGAGCCTTGCATCATTTGATGATTTTCCCAAGGTGCGCATGTTTGGCACCAATAAGTTTTTGGTAGATACCTCCTGGGCTGACCTGAGCATCACCATGCCCTTCTATTCGGACCCCTCTGTACGACGCCTGTATGGCAACAGGCTCTCCTCCTTCTCATTCGATGCCCTGCTCGGCAAGCGACAGGAGTTTCCCTCTGACTACACAGGGGATGTGAGAAGCTTTACCTGGAAAGCAGACGGTACCTTCAACTTCCCCACTCAAAACTTAGGGAATTTTGTCAAAAAGGCAAGGATTAGTACTCTCAATGCCACTATCGACTGGCAGTGGAGCAGGCCAAGTGCACTACCTTCCTACAGGTACCGGGTGCAAAGGCTCACCTTGCCGGAACTGCAGGCATCTATAAGCGGCGAAGTATTCTCCTGGTCCAGGCCCTTGGGAAAGAGCAAGGATACGGACCCAGCACAAGAGGCCTTGAGTCCAAAGCCCCCTTCAACTTCCTTTGACCTCGACCCAACCTTGGAAAAGGCGTATATCCCTACCTTGACTCCAAAGAAAAAAGCCTCACCCAAAGAGATGATGCAGTCCATCACCCTTGGCTACGTAGTTGATGAGAAGCTGATATTCTCAGTGGCGAATCTCAATGAAAGCGATGCGACGTGGGATACGAACAGGAACTTCTACACCTCCACCAATCCGGCATTGCAACTGGATATGGTGGTCCACCCCTTTTTCTTCACCTTCAAGCAGAAAATATCCACTCCCTTCATCACCAGTGAGGACAGGACCAAGACTACCTACCTTACCAGGCAGTTGCAGGTCCTCAGCGCAACGACGGCTTCAGTGCCCCTGATAGGCCTTACGTATGACCTTGAGGGAAAACTCTATACCTTGCGCGACTCACGTACAGCTTTTTCCTACGAACGTGATGAGACACACTTCTCCTTTACCAAAGAGCACGTGACAAAGCACCAGATCAGGGTAGCCAAGTCCTTTTCGGTGGGGGAAGGCACCCTTTCTCCCTCCATCACCGCAACGCTCTATCCCTTGACTCTCTCACTGTTGCCTGCCATCGGGTACGCCATTGGCCCTTGGGCCTTCAACAGCTCCCTGAGGTTTGTCGATGACGGGGGCAGGCTCTCCCCTCAGCTGCTCTCTTCCTCTCTAAAGTTCACCTCTTCTCATGTTATGCTCTCCCTTGCAGGTACCTACGACCTGGAGATCCTCGGCTCTGACAGATGGGAACCGCTGACCCTCTCCGGCGGAGCTCTGGTAGAGCTGTTCTCCAAACGGCTCTCTTTCAAGGAGAGCTTTTCCTTTGTAGCCTCATCAGAGTTGTACGGTCCGAACTATTTCAAGGACCTCACGTCAACTCTCTCCATCCCGTATGTAACGTCTACCCTTGTATATTCCGGACCTTCCCATGCCCTTCGTGCCGAAAGCCTAACCACCCAAGTGGCCATCAAGGACTTTTCCTACTCATGGTGGAAGAGAAGGGTCACGCTGAAGGCGGGCATTGACGCCAAGCTGAGCATCAGCTTCATCGATACGTATGCCACCAGCCTGAGCCTGTCTGCCAAGGCAGGCTTTTCCATCGCAGAGTTTTTGGACTTCTCCTTCTCCCTTACCAGTACAAACAGGGGCTTCCACCGCTATTATGAGGGCTCTGACTTCTCCTTCCCCCTCTTGTGGGCGGACCTGTTGCGCTCGTTCGACCTGGCAGGGGGAGGAAGATACGCCACCCAGTTCAACATGAACTCGGTGGCCATTGAGCTGACCCACTACATGGAGGATTGGTCCTTGAATTGTAAATATACCGGAAATGTTGTATTATTGGGCAATCAGTACAAATGGGTTCCGGTTGTACAAGTTTTCCTCCAGTGGAAGACAATTCCAGAACTCAAGGTTGATGAAAAGTGGACTGAATCGGCACAAGGTTGGATTCAAAGTCCCTCATCATAAGGTGGGAGATGGAAAGCAGTATCGATTTCGATAATGAGGAGCAGATGGAGCGAGTATGTGGTATCAATGACCGCAATCTGCCCTATTTGGAAGCCTTGCTCGGTTGCGAGCTTTTTGCAAAAGGTATCAGTCTCTCGTACAGTTGTCCCAATGTAACCTCTGAACATCGATTTCAGAGGCTTTTGCCACGTCTGAAGGATTTGGCTAACGTGCAGGACCATATCAGTGAAGCTGAGATTTTTATGGAATATCAGGGGCTCAAGCATTCCGGCTCTGTCATGGCTCTGGCCCAACAGGGGAATTGGGAGGGAGAAAAGAAGCCCTCCATCGTAGTGCAGAACCGTATAGCTTACCCCAAGGGGTTGCACCAGGAAGCGTATGTCAGGGCAATGAAGGAGAAGCAAATCGTATTCGGCATAGGACCTGCAGGTACAGGCAAGACCTTCCTTGCTGTCTCCTATGCCTTGAGCCTGTTGCTTTCAGGACAGAGGCAGAAATTGATATTGACCAGGCCCATAGTGGAGGCTGGGGAGAACCTCGGATTCCTTCCAGGGGACCTTGCCCAGAAGATCAATCCGTATCTGCGCCCCCTCTATGATGCAATGGAGTCGATGACAAGCCTTTCGACCATACACCGCCTTGAAGAGAATGGGAGCATCGAGATAGCACCCCTTGCCTATATGCGAGGCCGTTCGCTTCAGAATGCCATCGTCATACTTGATGAGGCGCAGAATACCTCGATCGAGCAGATGCAGATGTTCCTCACCCGCCTTGGCGAGCAATCGAGTGCGATCATAACCGGAGACATCTCCCAAGTCGACCTTCCCCGACATCGGAAGAGCGGGCTCGTGCATGCCCAGGACATACTCAAGGATATAGAGGGCGTGGAGTTTGTTGTGTTTGACTCTAGCGATGTCGTACGTAGCCGTATAGTCCAACAGATAATCGATGCCTACGCACTTGATGCGAAAAACAAGGACAATGGTAGCCTTTCATGAGCAGAAAAAACTACAGTAAAGATAAAAAAGCAAACAATACCAAAAGGCAGAAGATTCTTGCCGTTTCTCTTGCCATCCTGGTCGTTGCCGCTGCCATGATCATTCCTTTGTTGGTGACAAACAGTCCCGAAAAAGGGTTGCGTGCGTTTTCCTCGCGTTACCAGGTCGGCTCCCTTGCCAATGAGGATGTGTTTGCGTTCTCCTCTTTCGAATATGAGGATACGGAGCAGACAGAGAGTCTTATTGCAAAGGCAAGGCAGAAGGTCCTGCCGTACTTCTCTTTCTCGTTGCATGCAACCTCTGTGTCGGTCACACGAGTACAGGATTTTATCAACTACTGGAATCCTGACAAGACTGAGGTGCAGAAGTTTGAGCGTGTAGGCTCCCCTGACTCAGCTAATGTCATGGCACGTTTTGCCGAAATGAGTTCAGAGGACCTGCTTTTCATGCTCTCTGCCCTTGAAGAGACGAGTGAGCTTGTGCTGCAGAAGGGACTCTTTTCCTTGAGTGATATTCAAAAGAATAGGCAAAATGGCTACGAGTTCTTCTATCTGGACAATACCCTCACGATGGAGAAGGCAAGGTCGCTGGACGAGCAGCCCTTCAGTTCTGTGGTGACCAAGGAGAACTTGGGGCATTTTCTCAATTATTGGCTCACCTCCTATGAAGAGGCAAACCCAAGCTTCCAGCCCCTGTTGCTTCTGGACGCCCTTTCCCTGTTGCTTGAGGAGAATGTGCGCTTCAACGAGGCAAAGACACTCCATCTGCGTACGGTTGCTATGCAACAGGTCAAGCCTGTTCTGGTCACCATCCAGCGTGGGCAGAAACTGATAGCAAAGGATACGGTCATCACAGAGGACGACATGGTCCTTGTCTCTAAGATGAAAAGCTCTTCCATCAACTACACGGTGCTGGAATTGATAGGTAGGTTTGTGTTTGTAATGATGGCAACCGGTGCCTCCCTCTATGTCTTTACCCAGTTTCTCAAGCTTGAAAAACGCTACTATCTCTACTTGAACTTGATGCTCGCATCGATTTTGCTCTCCCTGTTGATGCTCTATTTCATCTCCCGATGGGCTTTCCAAAGCTCAATCCAGTTTAAGGACTCGTTCCTGCCGGTACTGTTTGCACCGATCTTCATCTCCCAGATCACCAACAAGAAGCGTGTGGGTATCATCAGCGGGTTTATGCTCTCCTGTTACGCCATGATCCTGCCAAGCAGCACTGCGCTGACGTTTTTCTTTACCATGACGACAATAGGGTTCTGCCTCTATTTCTTCCAGTTCACCATCAAGCGGCTGGAAGATATCTACAACTGGTTTTATGCCTGTCTGTTCAGCAGCTTCATGGCCATTGCCCTGAACTTGCTTGCAGGACTCTCCTTCAACGGCATCATAGGCCTGCTGGGAGCCCTGGTAGTCAATATCTCTGTATCACTTGTGCTGGTAGCAGCCATCGTCCCGTTGTGTGAAAGGCTGTTCAACATCCCCACTTCATTCAGGCTCAGTGAACTTGCCCTTGCAGACAGCCCTGTCCTTGACCGTCTTGCCGTAGTCGCACAGGGAACATTCAACCATAGCCGGTATGTTGCAGACCTTGCCTACAATGCTGCCAAAGCGATCGGAGCAAATGCCATGCTTGCCAGGGTAGGGGGCATCTATCATGATATCGGCAAGGTTGACCATCCTGAGTATTTCATCGAGAACCAGGGCAACGAGAACAAGCATGACGACATCAAGCCGAGTCTCTCCGTGGCCATCATCAAAAGCCATGTGAAGCTGGGTGTGGAAAAGGGCAGGGAAGCTGGTCTTCCTCAGGAAGTCCTGGACATTATCGCCCAACACCATGGCAACGATGTGATTCAATTCTTCTACCACGAGGCAAAGGAACAGGCCCTGATCTCTGGCATTGAGGTCAATGAGGATGACTATTCGTACAATGGGCTTACCCCCACCTCCCCAGAGGCGGCAATCGTCATGCTCTCCGACTGCGTGGAGGCCGCAAGCAGGACACTGAAAAAAGCTACCCCTACCAAGTATGAGAAACTCATTCACTCGGTTATCATGGGCAAGATTGCCCGCGACCAGCTGAAGCACTCACTGCTTTCGCTTACCGACCTTGAGCTTATCGGAGCTTCCTTTTTGCAATCCCTGATAGGAAGGGACCATCACCGCATAGAGTATCCGGAAGAACGAGAGGATACTGCACAAAAGATACCGTTCAAAGGATAAGCAGGAATGAAAAAAGATTGGGTGCTGGACATATCGTATGATGATGAGTCTTACCGTGAAAACGCACCAGAGGACCTGGTAAGAACGAGGGTGTTTCAAGTTTTGGAGACATTGGGCGTTGCGCCATGCGAACTGTCGGTCAGCTTTGTCGGTGACCCGTATATGCAAGAGCTGAACAGGAGTTATCGGGGTAAGGATGAGAGTACCGATATCCTCTCGTTTGTCCAGGATGAGGATGTTGAGGATTTCATCTGGCCTGAACTCTCTTTTAATGGAGACAGTGCACCACCAGCAGAATTTAAGGTGCTGGGAGACATGGTGATATCGATAGATACCTTGAAAAGAAATGCACAATCATTTAGTGTGGATTTCGATGAAGAGCTGTTTCGGCTCTTGATTCATGGCCTGCTTCATCTCCTCGGATTTGATCATGCAAGCAATGATGCGAGCGAACCTATGCTTGTGCAGCAAGAGCAGATTCTTATGAAACTCGGGGAGGACAGACGTTGATTTCGCGATTGAAAGGCTTGTTCAAGAAAAAACATCAGAATTTGGACCAGGAGCTTCGTCATCAGGTTGAGATAGAAGAACGTCAGACGATGATAGAAGGCATTGAGGAGCTGAAGGACAAGACGGTTAAGGAGATCATGGTCCCTCGTGTCGATGTGGAGTTCCTCAGCAGCACCATCACCCTTGATGAATTCTATGAGATTATCCAGGAACAGGGATATTCGCGGTATCCTGTCTATGAGGATACCATCGATAATATCATCGGTATCCTGTATGCCAAGGACATTTTGCGCCATGGGGTTGAGAAGGACTTTGATGTGCGTACCCTGATGCGTAAGCCATATTTCATACCTGAAAGCAAACATCTTGACGACCTTTTGCGCGAATTCAAGGTTCGCAAGGTGCATATAGCCATTGCAATCGATGAGTACGGCGGTGTCAGCGGGATAGTCTGTATGGAAGATATCCTGGAGGTCATCGTCGGGGATATCCAGGATGAGTTTGATGAGGATGAGGGTGATGGTATTTTCAAGGTTGAGGACCAGATCTATCTTGTAGAGGCACG
>CAYMRN010000089.1:0-6686 GCA_964392855.1 uncultured Sphaerochaeta sp. | reverse complement strand
GAAAATAGGCTGAAGCAAGTTCAGCCTAAAAACAGGGGTTGTTCAGAGACCTCTAATTCTTCCGACAAAAGGAGTAAGGCCCTAGGTTTAAGTGGAATAATCGCCGATTTTTATCATTGTGGACGGGTTATGGCAAAGTTGGCACGCTCTGTGCATGTATATTAGTACAAGCCAGAAGGCAACACTACAACACATAGCACACATGGAGGTTTCAACATGAAATATTACGTGACCTATAACCGCAACAACCCTGTAGATAACTACAAATCCCTCTTCAACGACCTATGGTCTGACTGGGGAACATTCAATAAGATTCCCCCGGTAAACGTCCTTGAGACTGATAAGGCCTATGTTATCGAGGCTGAGCTTGCCGGCTATAGCCAGGATGAGGTGATGGTCAATGTCGACAAGCATGTACTTAAGATCAGTTCTTCCAAGCAGAGCAAACCTGAAGATGATAAGCAGAACAAGTTCCTGATTCGTGAACGCTACTACCGCTCTTTTGAACGCTCCTTCAGCATGCCTGAGGATATTGACGAGGGCGCCATCGAAGGCGAGTTCTCTGATGGGGTACTTACCATAACCCTGCCAAAGAAGCCCGAAGTGCAGCCAAAGAGCATTGAGGTAAAGATTAAGGGCAACTAAAGGCCTACCATCCTGATCGGTTTGCAGAAGGGAAATCGGCGACCGGTCGATGACAGATGGTACCCTTGCACAAGAACAGCCTGGATTATTCCAGGCTGTTCTTGTGCATAGGCTAGGTTGCTTGTCCTCAGTCGAGGATTATGACTGCAAGAAACTTCAGAGGTGCATCCTGTTCGTTGCGGATGGCGTGACTGGCGCCACCTCCGGTGATCACCATGTCCCCTTTGGTCACTCTTGTCTCACCTTCCGCTTCGGTTACGATACCCTCTCCTTCGGTGATCCAGTAGTACTCAGTCTCGTCTACATGGTCGTGCTCCCCGATGGAACAGCCTTTCTGCAGGACTATCTCACTGAAGAGGCGGCAGTGCTTTACGCTTCCCTCTTCAACGAGGTCCCTAAAGGAGACAGAACCTGTGCCCCCGCGTAGCTTCTCTTTCTTTGTTGTCGGCATGTCATTGTATTTTCTGATCATTGCTTTCCTCCCTGTACAGTTTGCCCTAGAGGTGCCCACTTGGACAAGGGCTTTTGGGCTCTCTTTTTGTCAGGATGCTTAGGGCATGCCTTTTACTCCGACACAATGTATCCCGATGACCGAATTCTCTTGGTTCAAACTCTAAGTGAAGGTTTCCAATGCGAATCTTTTAGGGTATGATAAGCAAAGATTTGACCGAGGAGTAACGCATGAATACGATTCTATCGAAGCAGAGGCTCAGCCAGGAAGTTTTCCGGATGAGCATCCATGCTCCTGAAATAGCTGAAGCAAGAAGTCCGGGACAGTTTATCATCTTGCAGATGGGAGGGGACTTTGGAGAGAGGATCCCACTTACCATCGCTGATGCCGATGCAAAAGAGGGTTCCATCACCCTCATCTTTCAGGCTGTGGGTGAGACCACCCATCACCTTGCAATGCTTGAGGTCGGTGACTCCATTGCAAACCTGCTCGGTCCTCTGGGCAAGCCTACCGATATAAAGAAGTATGGCAAGGTTGTCTGTGTGGGCGGGGGGATCGGTGTAGCCCCCCTGTTTCCCATCGTACAGGGGATGAAGCGGGCCGGAAATGAAGTGAAGGTCATCATGGGCGCAAGAAACGAGAGCCTGCTCATCATGGAAGATGAGATGAAGGCGACTGCCGATGAGGTCATAGTCGTGACCGATGACGGCTCCTATGGGCGCAAGGCCCTGGTCACAGAACCTTTGAAGGAGCTGTGCGAGGGGTGGAAGCCCGATTGTGTTGTCATCATCGGTCCTCCCATCATGATGAAGTTCGCCGCCCTTACCACAAAGCCCTTTGGCATCCATACCATAGTCTCACTGAACACCATCATGATCGATGGCACAGGCATGTGTGGAGGGTGCAGGGTGAACATCGGAGGAGAGACCAAGTTCGCCTGTGTGGATGGTCCTGAGTTTGACGGACATCTGGTTGACTGGGACAACCTGCTTTTGCGTCTTGGAACCTACAAGCCTCAGGAAGAAGAGGCTCATCACCGCTGCCATATAGGCTTGGACATCAAAGAAGGAGATGCGTAAACCATGCATGTTTCACTAGAAGAACTAGATAAAAAAGCCCAGGCGATTTTGGAGCGGTATGAAGGGGTGGATATCTCTGCCAAGGAGAGGACCCAGATTCCTCTGCAGGAGATGCCTGCCCAAGATCCCCAGGTAAGGGTGACCAATATGGAGGAAGTTGCCCTTGGGTACACTGAAAACCAGGTCAGGGTAGAGGCTATGCGCTGTTTGCAGTGTAAGAACAAGCCCTGCATCAAGGGCTGTCCTGTTGGAATAGATATCCCGGCATTTATTGCAGAGGCTGCAAAAGGCGAACATGCCAAGGCCCTCTCCATCATCAAGCAGAGCAGCTCATTGCCCGCCATCTGTGGCCGTGTCTGTCCCCAGGAGAGCCAGTGCCAGCTATATTGCACCGTCGGCAAGGTCCTCAAGGATGTGGAGCAGTCTGTATCCATAGGAAGGATCGAGCGCTATGTGTCTGACTATGGTCGTGAACACCAATGTGAGACCATGCCTACCGTTGCCGCAGAGACCGGCAAGAAGGTTGCAGTGGTAGGCTCGGGACCTGCGAGCATCTCAGCTGCCATGGATCTGAGGCGTGAGGGGCACACTGTGGTGATGTTCGAGGCTCTGCACAAGGCGGGGGGTGTCCTCGTCTATGGTATCCCTGAGTTCCGTCTTCCCAAGAAGATAGTTGAGCACGAGCTGCAGAATCTCAAGGATATGGGTGTCACCATCAGGCGCAACTACCTGGTGGGCAAGACACGGAAGATAAGCGACCTTATGGGCAAAGATGGTTTCGATGCTGTCTTTGTGGGCTCAGGCGCCGGACTTCCCAGATTCATGGGAATTGAGGGCGAGAACTATGTCGGGGTGTTTTCGGCCAACGAATACCTTACCCGCAGCAACCTCATGAAGGCGTATGCTGTAGGGGAGGCCCTTACCCCTCTGTTCGACTCCAAGAATGTTGTTGTCTTTGGTGGGGGAAACGTCGCCATGGATGCAGCACGCACTGCCAAGAGGCTGGGAGCGGAGGAGGTTACCATCATCTACCGCCGTACTGGGGTTGAAATGCCTGCTCGGAGGGAAGAGATTGGTCATGCCAAGGAGGAGGGAGTCAAGTTCCTCTATCTGCACGCCCCTTTGAAGATCACAGCCAATGAGAAGGGCAGGGTCAATGGGGTTGAACTCATCGAGTGTGAGCTCGGAGAGCCTGACGCCTCCGGACGCCGTTCCCCCATTGAGATCGGCGGTAGCGAAAAGATGTTTGCCTGTGATACTGTGATCATAGCCATAGGCAACTCCAGCAATCCCCTTATCAAGGCCACCACTGATGGGATTGAGGTAAACCGTTGGGGTAACTTCCTTATCAACGAAGATACCTGTGAGACAACCCTCAAGGGTGTCTATGCAGGTGGTGATATAGTCCTCGGTGCTGCTACAGTTATCTTGGCCATGGGCCAAGGTCGTAAGGCAGCGAAGGCTATGAACGAGTATCTGTTGACTAAATAACAAATTGGTTGGGGGTATCTCTAGGATCCTAGAGATACCCTACCTTGAAACTGTTCTTTTTGTTGTATATAGTATGCATGTGGATAAACTCAATGATTGCCGATCGGTAATCTGTCAGCTAGAAGCGACCGACAAGACCAAGGCGCTTTTGGAAGTGATAGATTCTTGCTCTATATTTGAAAACCTACCTGATGTGGAACGCTTCAAACGAGGCGTGCTTCGTCGTGAGCGCATCCAAAGCACCGGTATTGGTCATGGGGTTGCTATTGCCCATGGGAAGATCCAAGGTATTGATGCGGTGCATATCGCCTTGGGCCTCAGCAAAGAGGGCATAGAATTTGGTTCTGAAGACGGAATGCCTGTCCACCTGCTGTTTGTCATAGCCAGCTCGCCGGCCATCCAGTTCGAGTATCTGAACGCCTTGAGTGCAATTTTGCGCAGTGTGCGCAGTGAGACGATGAGAAATCACTTGCTCTCCCTCAAGGACAACCAAACCGATGATCTTTGTCACAAGTTTTTCTCGATGATGGAAAGCCAGGACTTCATGAGATTTGGTGCGAATCAGGTCCGTTAGGGGCCAGGGCTGTAGATAATCCCCTTACACACTACTTCTTTCACCCTCATATCCCAACTTTCTGTTGGGATCGAGTTTATTAGCTGGTAGCTTCGGCAGATGCCCATCGTTGGGATGGAGGGAAATTGCCTGAGATACCTGTCGTAGTACCCTTTTCCTCGTCCCAGACGCTCCCCTAGTCGGGTATAGGCCATTGCCGGTACCAGGATGAGGGTATGTTCGTCTGGAATGGCCACATCTTTCCCGGAAGGCTCCTTCACTCCCAGTGAGGAGGGCCTCATCGATCGGTCCCATCCCTCGTTGACTATAACGAACTCCAGGCTGTCCCCTTTACAACGGGGGAGGGCGAGTCGCTTGTGCTTGAGGGCGCGCTCAAGCACAAAAGAGATGTCCACCTCACTTGGCAGAGGCGAAAAGCCAAAGAGCGTGGTGCACTTTGCATAGGAGGGGCTTTTGAGAAGGGCCTCTACACTCGCCTGGTCTTCTAGGATGAAAGAGCTCATCCCCAGTTGTTTGGCTTGCTGTTTGAGATCTGATCGGACTTCCTCTTTTGTCTGCATGACTGCTCCTAATGCTACAGGAAACGGGGGAAAACGAAGAATAGGGAGACCACTAGAAGCATCACCGCCATTCCCAGATAGAGGTCATCCTTGGTGTATGGCATGGTCCCTCTTGCGCGGCTTGGGTCAAAGCTGCGTGCCTCAAGTGCCCAGGCGAGTTCTTCAGAACGGTCCAACAGCAAGGTGAATATGCTTGCTGCCACAGCTTTGATACTCCTTATGGGGTGACGACTCTTCTCCATCCTAGCTTTTCTTGCCGTGGTCACCTGCTCGGTGACATCAAAGATGAGTGGGATCATAAAGAGCGTCAGCTCAATGGAGCTTGCCACAGCCCATCCGTCTATGAAGGGGATCCTGTCCAGCACACTCCCCAGTGATCGTGCAAGGTCGTCAGGGGCTGTGGAGTCAGCTAAGAGCATGCCGCTGAGTATGATGGCCAGAAATCTGAGGCAGGCGGTGAAGGAGGGCAAGAAAGCCCTGGTTGCCAGGAATTCCGTAAAGCCTATCAAAAGTGTCATGACAACAAAGAAACGCAGCTCCTTGCCATAGCGTGCAAGGGGGAGGCCTTGGGTTATGGCCAGTACGACCAAGGGGATAAGAAGGGCGCTAGTCACAGCGAATGAGGCGTTGGCCAATAAGATGAGTACAGCCAGGATGCAAATCAGTTTGGTAAGGGGATTGCATCGGTTGAGAAAGGCCTTCTGTTCCCTGTAGTGGAAGATTAGGGCTTCAGCCATGTCAGTTCCTCTAGGGGGGTACCTAGGGGTACATACACCCCATGGTCAGCAAAGAGCGGGCGTACCGAGGCAGGAGGCCCACAAGCTGCCACCTTGCCCTCAGAGAGGATGATGACAGAGTCGGTGTAGGCAAGGATCTTCTCCACCTCATGGCTTACCAGAATGATGGTGTGCCCTTCGCTTCTCAGGCGGAGCAACGTTTTCAACACCTGTACCACCGATGGGTAGTCAAGGTTGGCAAAGGGTTCGTCCATGATGAGCAGCTTGGGTTGCATGACCAGCACCCCTGCTATGGAGAGTCTTCTTTGTTCTCCTCCGCTGAGGGTCCTTGGGCGTTGCTTCAGCTGTTTGGTCAGGTCAAGCAGTTGCACAACCGCATCGAGTCTCTCTTGTTGTACAGCAGGAGGCAATCCCAGGTTCTCCAAGCCGAAGAGGATATCCCTTTGCACTGTCTGCCCCACTATCTGGGTCTCTGCATCCTGGAAGACCAACCCTATCGAGGTAAGACGCCTCTTGGCTGAAAACGTCACATCTTCACCATCAAGGGTGATGGTCCCCCCCTTTGGCTTGAGCAGTCCTTTGATACATTTGAGCAGGAGGCTTTTGCCTGACCCGTTGGGTCCTGTGATGAGGGTGAAGGATCCCTTTTCAACAACAAAGGAGATATCAGCAAGGATTTGCTTGGTCTTTTCGAAGCCAAAGCTGAGGTTTTCGATTTTGAGCATGGGCATTGGATCACTGTTCATCTGGCTTGACTTTATCAGAGGGCCCTCCTTTGGGCAAGATTGCATGCGAAAAGCAATACGCCACTTCCAGAAGCAATGGTTGGGGGTAGGGCAATTTGTGTAGCTTACGTGTTATCAGGAGCTTTGTTCTCAAATCTGCGGTACAGGATAAACGAGATGGCCCCCAGCACAATGATTGCCACCAGGGAAAGGATGAATATGGGAGAGCCAGGTTCTCTAATGTTGTTGCCTACCATTGTGGTGGCCACCATGGTTGGGGCCAAGCCCAAGACACCGCCGACAATATAGGAGGGGTATGGTATCTTCAGTGACCCTAGCAAGGTATTGGTGATTTCATGGGGGATCTTGCCTATGAACTTGATGGTAAAGGAGAACAGCAGTGATGAGCGCTTGCTAAAGGATT
>CAYMRN010000088.1:0-6748 GCA_964392855.1 uncultured Sphaerochaeta sp. | reverse complement strand
TATGAGTCCACGCCTGTACCAGCTGCTTACTGCCAGGCAACGCAAGACTTTGGTCTCTGATGCCCACGTCCTTTGCAATAACTTTATGGAAAGCGATATCTACAAAACCTATGTAGAGACCAGTGTCCCTCGTTGTGAGGTGAAGTTCTTCTCTTCAGCCCTGCATGAGGGAAGGGAAGTGGTCGTCGAAGGATCAATAGACCTCCTGGTTGAGACCGATAGTGAGGTGCTCATCATAGACTTCAAGACAGACCGCTATCGTATGCCCCAAAGGCATAGGGCTCAGCTCGATCTCTATATGAGGGCAGCCAGCAGGATCTATGGCAAACCTGTGCGCAGTTGTGTGACCTATCTTCGCGCTTGTGGCGGCGAAGAGTGGTGGAGCCTTGGGATAGAGTGATAGATCTGAAACAAACAAGGAGATGGATATGAGAGTTCAGTATGAGGATATGGTAAGGCAGTTTGAAAAGGTGCTCCTGAGCCGGGGCATGGACAGCGCTTCGGCAAAGCTATCAGCTACGATGATAGCGGAGACCTCCTTGGAGGGGGTCTATACCCATGGTGCAAACCGGTTCTACTCCTATGTGAAGAGTATTGATGAGAAGATAGTTGATGTGCATGCAAGAGCAGAGCTGGTAGGCAGGTTTGGAGCCCTGGAGCGCTGGGACGGGAAGATGGGACCAGGCAACCTCAATGCCCGCATCTGCATGAAGCGGGCAATTGAGCTTGCCAAAGAGAGCACCATAGCCTGTGTAGCCCTTGCAAACAACTCCCATTGGATGAGACCTGGTACCTATGGTCTGATGGCAGCCGAAGAGGATTGCATTGGCATCCTCTGGACCAATACGTTTCCTCTGATGCCAGCCTGGGGAGGCAAGGATGCCAAGGTGGGGAACAACCCCCTGGTCCTGGCCATCCCGAGCAAGGATGGGCCGGTGCTTGTCGATGCAGCAATGTCACAGTTCAGCTACGGCAAGATGGAGACCTACAAAAGGGAGGGGCGTCCCCTTCCCTTTGATGGGGGTTTTGACAGCGAGGGCAATCCTACTCGCGACGCTGAGGCCATCATGGAGAGCAAACGCCCGATGCCGATGGGTTTCTGGAAGGGAACGAGCATCGCCCTTGCCCTCGACCTTATAGCAGCAGCCCTCTCAGGAGGCAATACCACCCACGAGATAGGAACTGTTCAGGAGAGGGAGGTGTCCCAAGTTTTCATCGCCATCTCATTGGCCAATCTTCCTGACAGGGAGGCTATCGAAGAGAAGATCTCCGCTTCCTTAGCCGATCTGAAAGCATCGGAGGCGCTGGACCCAGAGAGTCCTGTACGCTTCCCAGGGGAGAAGAGAAAGAGCCTGAGAGAGGAGAATCTGAGAGAGGGTATTCCTGTGGATAAAAAGATCTGGGAGAAGATCTGCTCGTTGTAGGATGAGCCGAGTGGGTGATGCAACAGTACATCTCAGTTTGCGCGTGGATGCGGAGCTAACACACAGCTTTGATCAAGTTTGCCAGGGATTAGGGTTGACCTCTACTGCAGCCTTTACCATCTTGGCAAATAAGGTGGCCCGAGAGAGGCGTATTCCCTTTGCAGTGGCAATTGGTCCGTTTTATAGCGATACAAACAGGGCAAGGCTCAAAAAATCCATTGCACAGGTGGAAGCAACCGGAGGCACTATCCACGGGGTGGAAGAGGATGATCAAGAGCTTATTCTTTGGACTTGTGAGCCTCTTGCACTGGACTGCAATATCCTATTTGATTCGAGCAGTTGTGAAGGGATATTGCCTGATCAAGAAAATCGAGCGTCTATTCCAAGCGTAAGGCACATAGTGTATTGATTACAAAAGAAGAGGAGCTGACCTTGTGATCAGCTCCTCTTGTAATTCTAATTACTCTGTTGTCTTTCTACTTCTTCGCTCAGTACTTACCGTACAGAGGCCCGAAGTTCTTACAAGCCCTATAGTCAGATCCTTCCTTGTCCATACCGAAAGCTGACCAGGCACTAGGGCGGAAGATCTGCTCATCCGGCACATTGTGCATGCATACGGGGATGCGCAACATCGAGCAGAGAGCCATCATATCAGAGCCGAAGTGACCATAGCCGAGGGCGCCGTGGTTGGCTCCCCAGTTAGCCATGACAGAGTAGACATCCTTGAAAGGACCATCCTTGCCATCAGTACGGGGTACAAACCAGGTGGTGGGCCAGGTCTGGTCAGTTCTCTTGTTGATGATTTCAAACACCTTTTCAGGTACTTCACACGTCCAGCCCTCAGCAATCTGCATCACAGGTCCGACTCCCTTTACCAGGTTGAGTCTGACCATGGTCAGGGGCATGTCCCCTTCACTGAGGAAGGTGGAGCTAAAGCCTCCTCCACGGAAATATCCGAAGTTGGCCACGCTGAAGCGGGTGTTTTCCAGCACATTCTTCACATCTTCATCGGTGATGTCCCAGAACCTTTTCATCTCGCTCTTGCCGTCCTTGTCCTTCATCTGCCCGTTGGCATCGAGGGTGGTCGCTCCGCTGTTGATGAGGTGTATGAACCCGTCTTTGGCAAGGCCTTCCGGCTTCCAGCCGGTGACACGCTCGATGGAGTCGGGGCTCCAGTAGGTTCTCACATCGCTGAAGATGGATGCCCTGTTGGTCAGGTGTTTGCAAAAAAGCATGCCAAGACCGTTGAGGCAGTCATTTTCGGTAGCCATGATAAATGGCTCGCGGATGCCGTTCCAGTCAAAGGAGGTGGTGAGCATGGTCTCCATGAAATCCCCATTGGGCCAGTGGTCAGTCCACTGTCTCTGCCCTTGGAATCCTGCAACGATCGCATTGTGCCCCAGAGCCTCTTCACCAAAGCCTGCCTTTGCGAGGGCTGGGTTCCCTATCATGAGGTCCCGCCCGATTATGGTCATCTTGGTGCAGTACTCCCAGTCCTTGTCCAGCTGTTCCTTGCTTTTGCGACCCTCAACCGGATTGACGGTATCTTCAGCCTGGATACAGTTCTTTCGTACCCATTTGATGGCCAGCTCATACTCTTCCTTGTCATAGATGCCCTCAGCGATTCTTCTCTCGATCTCACACATGTCGATGGCTTCAGTCCTCATCCCCAGGTAGTCCTGAAGGAAATCCTGGTCGACAATGGAGCCGCCGATACCCATTGAGCAGCCGCCAATGGAGAGATAGCTCTTGCCACGGATGGTTGCCACAACCAGGGCCGCACGGGCAAAGCGGAGAATCTTTTCCGAGACGTCGGAAGGGATGGAGGTGTCGTCACTGTCCTGTACATCCCGGCCGTAGATGCCGAAAGCAGGCAGTCCCTTCTGTGTGTGGGCGGCAAGCACGGCCGCTAGGTAGACAGCCCCAGGCCTTTCGGTGCCGTTGAAGCCCCAGACAGCCTTTACCGTAAGTGGGTCAAAGTCAAAGGTCTCAGTACCATAGCACCAACAGGGTGTGACGGTCAGGGTAATGGCTACACCTTCTCTGGCGAACTTTTCAGCACAATCGGCACTTTCACGTACCCCTCCGATGGTGGAATCGGCGATGACGCACTCAACTCTCTCTCCATTGCTATGGCGTACATTGTCGCTGATAAGTTTTGCAGCTGACTTTGCCATGTTCATGGTCTGGTCTTCGAGTGACTCGCGCACTCCTCTTTGTCTCCCATCAATGACAGGTCTGATCCCTATCTTGGGAAGAGATCCTGCATAGCGTTTTTCAGCCTTGATCATTTTATTAACAGAAACATTTGCCATATGGTCCCCCTTGGTATATCATGAGCAATGTAATCGTTTACATCTTTTGTAGTATCGCATGAGATTTGCTATATTGCAATAAATTTTATTTTGACAAGGAGTCTGTCATGCTGAAAAACATTCCATCAATTCTCAGTCCCGAGCTTTTGAAGGTCCTTATGGAAATGGGTCATGGGGATGAGCTGGTCATCGGGGACGGAAACTTTCCCTCAGCTTCCATGAATGATCGTGTGATTCGTCTCGACGGTCATGATGTTCCGTCAATACTTGAGGCTATCCTGTACCTGTTCCCCCTGGATACCTATGCCGACAATGCAGTGCTCATGGAAAAAACCCCTGGAGACACGGTTGAGACACCTATTTGGGATGAGTACGAGAAGATTGCAAGAAAAGGGGACCCGGCTTTCAAGGGCTTCACCTTCATCGATCGGTTTGCATTCTACGAACGGGCACAAAAGGCTTATGCCATAGTGGCAACCGGTGAAAAGGCCCTCTATGCCAATGTATTGCTGAAGAAGGGTGTTGTTGTCTAGCCCAAGACTTTGGAACTATCGGTCAATCTCCTCCCTCTCTTGGTTTTGCAGGGATATGTGAGGACAGGCAATTGTCTATCATTTTTCATGAGGAAACTTTTCACCTGGTTTGAAAAGTTTCCTCATGTTTTCTCTTGCTATTGTTGGTGATTAGTAATACAATCGAAAGCAATGTGAAAGTAATTTGAAAGAGGAGTGATGTTGATGATAGGGATTTCGTCCCGAGAAGCTAAGATCCTTGAACTGCTGCGTAGTGGTAAGGAGTACCCTGTTACTAGGCTCAGTGAGGAGCTCGGCGTCTCTGCTGTCACCATCCGCGGAGACCTGCGCGACCTTGATTCCAAAGGTCTGGTTGTCCGCTCCCACGGCCGTGTAGTGGCCGCCTCTTCCCCTCAGTCATCATTGAGGGACTCTTCCAACGCCCCCCAGAAAGAGCTTATCGCAAAAGCTGCAGCCTCCCTTGTCAAAGAGGGCGACTACATCATGATATCAAATGGTTCCACCTGCTCCTTGATCGCCAGACATCTTTTTGGCATCAAGGGCATCAAGGTGGTGACCAACTCAATACTTCTTCTTCCCTATGGGAGGGCCAACACCCAGTTGGATGTAACCCTTGTGGGAGGGGAGTACCGTCCCCAGGCAGAAGCCTTGGTGGGGCCGGTAGCGATCAGCCAGATAGAGAACTACCATGTGTCGACGGCCTTTTTTGGTACCGACGGCATCACGCTAGAACATGGTCTTACCACCTCCCTGATAGAGAACGCCCAGGTGTTGCAGCGCATGTGCGCCCAAGCGACACGACGTGTTCTTTGCGTCGACTCGTCCAAGGTCGGGCGCAGGGGGTTTGTCAGGATCATGAGAGTGCAGGATATAGATACCATTGTCACAGACAGTGGTTTCCCCCAAGACCTCGTAACCCAGCTCGAAGAGTTGGGTGTAGAGGTCATCATAGCCCGATAGAGGAGAATGAAAGTATGGCGCAACAAGTTGTAATGCCAAAGCAAGGAAACACAGTAGAATCATGTATCATCGTTGAATGGAATGTAAAAGTCGGTGATCAGGTGAGCATCGGTGATGTTATCTGTTCAGCTGAGACTGATAAGTCAACCATCGACGTGGAGTCAACAGCAGAGGGAACCGTGCTGGCCCTGTTGTTCCAGGAAGGGGATGAAGCCCCTGTTATGGAAGCTATTGCTGTGGTTGGTGAGAAGGGAGAGAAGGTTGAACTTGCCGCCTCCTCTGAGCAGGCCCCCGCCGAGCCGAAGGATGCAGCTGCAGCAGAAGTGAAGAGTGAGACAGTTGCACCCGCTGCAGTCACTGCCCAGTCAGCCCAAGGCTCAAGCCCAAGGGCAAGGAATCTCGCCTCCTCCCTTGGTATCCCGGTGGATACACTCTCTGCAACCGGACCAAAAGGTAGGATTATTGAGCGTGATGTGCTCAGCGCTGTGTCACAGCCCCTTACCCCTCTAGCAAAAGAAGCGGCCCTCAAGGATGGCATCCTTGCCCCCAAGACTGGCAGTGGCATAGGTGGGCGAGTCCTCGCCTCTGACCTTGCAAAGCCAGCTGTTGCTGCTCAAGCTCCTGCTGCTCCTGTTGAAGGAACAGTTACTGAAATTCCTGTGAAGGGAGTGAGAAAAGTCACCGCACGCAGAATGATGGAATCCATCCATGGGACATGCCAGCTGACGTTGCACGCCTTTGCTGATGCAACAGCGCTCAAGCGCCTACGCGCAGGCTTCAAGGCCAGCAAGGAAGAGCTTGGCCTCACCGGCATCACTATCAACGACCTGATGTTGTTTGCAGTCTCCAGGACCCTTACCCAGTTCCCAGCCTTCAACGCACACTTCCTTGGAGATAAGATTCTGCAGTTCTCCTCTGTCCATCTGGGTATGGCGACAGACGCCCCTCGTGGCCTCTTGGTACCTGTCATCCGTGACAGTCAGGCTCTGAGCCTGAAAGATATCTCAGTCGAAGTGAAACGTCTGGTTGCCAAGTGTTTTGAGGGCACTGCTACCCCTGATGAGCTCAGCGGCAGCACCTTTACGGTGAGCAATGTCGGATCCTTTGGCATTGAGGCATTCACCCCTGTGCTCAACATTCCCGAAGTTGCGATCCTCGGAGTCGGTACCATCGTCCCCAAGCCTGTAGAGGCTAAAGACGGGTCTGTCTCCTTTGTACCGCATATCGGACTCTCCCTTACCATGGACCACCAGGCAGTGGATGGCGCTGATGCAGCACGCTTCTTGAAGGCCCTGATGGAAAATATCGCTTCGATCGACCTGTTGTTGGCGTTATAGGAGTCTTTTGATGGAAACATATGATCTGATAGTAGTAGGTTCTGGCCCAGGCGGCTATGTAGCAGCAGAGAGGGCAGGCACCCTGGGTAAAAAAGTCCTGCTCATTGAAAAGGGCCTTCTCGGTGGGGTCTGCACCATCTGGGGCTGAATTCCTACCAAGAGCCTCCCCCACAGTGCCA
>CAYMRN010000087.1:0-6767 GCA_964392855.1 uncultured Sphaerochaeta sp. | reverse complement strand
CTATCTCGTACGAGATGGTAAAGTTGGGAATATGGGTCCTGATGTAGGCAGCCTGCTCCTCAGGGCAGAAACTCATGGCGGCAATGTTGAAGGCATTGCGATGACGCAGCCTTGCAGGATCGGCTTCCATGATCTGGATTGCTGCCTGGACCGCGTCGGGCATGTATATCATGTCCAGGTAGGTATCCCCTCGCAAAAAACAGGTGTAGTGACCCTTACGCACCGCTTCGTAGTAGATCTCCACGGCATAGTCGGTGGTGCCCCCCCCAGGGGGTGTCAGGTTGCTGATGACCCCCGGGAAGCGGATGCCTCGTGTATCCACATCATACTTATGGTTATAGTAGTCGCAAAGCAGCTCGCCCGCAACCTTTGTGACCCCATAGATTGATGTGGGGCGCTGAATAGTATCCTGGGGGGTAAATTTCTTGGGAGTTGTCGGTCCGAAGGCTCCAATGGAGGAGGGGGTGAAGACAGCACATCCCTCCTGGCGAGCTATCTCAAGGGTGATCATCAGGCCGCCCATGTTGATGTTCCATGCGTTGAGCGGGTTGCGCTCAGCAGTTGCCGATAGGATGGCCGCCAGGTGGTAGATGGTATCGATGTTATGCTTCTTTACAATTGCAAGGACAGCTTCAGCGTCTCTGCAATCAACCTTGTAAAAAGGTCCGCCCTGCACCAGAGGCAGGTTTATATCATCGCGGATATCGGTCAGTACGACATTGTCATTGCCATACCGTTTCCGACATTCATACGCTATTTCCGAACCAAGCTGACCAAGTGAACCTAGGATCAATATGCGTTTCATAGATACCTCCAAAAATGCCTTTCCTTGACAATGGGGCATAGCAATATTACAATATACGTGTTTAGTATATTGAACTAAATTCACTATGTCAAACTCAATAAAAGGAGTCACCATGGAAACCACCCCTCCTGCAATAGGCAAGAACATACAACGGTTGCGCAACAGCAGAAAACTCACCCTCAACGTGCTATCAGAGAGGTCTGGCGTCTCAAAGGCCATGCTCAGCCAGATTGAAAGCGACAAGGTAAACCCCACTGTTGCAACAGTATGGAAGATCGCACGGGGTCTGAACGTTGAGCTCAATGACCTCTTGGATGCGCAAGGTGAACCCAAAAGGATCTTCTCAGTCAATCCTGCAGGCGATGAGGGACCTAAGCTGGAGACTCGCGACAAAGGGGTGACTATCAAGATACTCTCACCGATGCACATGGTGGAGGACCTTGAGATGTACCTGGTCTCCTTTGATGGGCACTCCAAGCTCAAGAGCGAGCCACACTACCCGGGAACCCAGGAGTACCTGACTGTGGTAAAGGGCTCTGTCGTGGTGAAGGTGGGCGATAACAGTGCTGAGCTACGCAAGGGGGACTTTATCGTCTACCATTGTGATGTCGAGCACTCCATCGAGAACCTCTCCTCGTCTCAGGTGGCCCAAGTCCATATGGTGGTGAGGTTCTCTCCGGAGAAGAGATAAGACCACACTTTGCAAGCAAAGCGCTAAGAAGAAAAGAGATGTGAGACATACCGAAAGAAGAAACGACAAGGATAAAAAAGAAACTTCAAGCCATCCTCACTACCCTAGCTAAAAATGCTAATGTAGTGTGGATATTTTGACAAACCTATCAACACACTGTATAAAGAGGTACCAGCATAAGGAAGGTCCTCATGGCAAAGAAGCGTAGTATGGTGTCGTATGGGTTTGGCAAGTTCATCGCGGAGTTTCTCACAGGAGCTTTCGGTTCCATCGTATTCATGTTCTACGAGACGGAAGTGGGTCTGGCCGCAGGCTACGCTGCCTTGGCCACTATCATATATTCACTATGGAATGCCCTCAACGACCCGATCATCGGGTATGTGACCAACAAGGGGGCACCCTTTTCTAGAAAGCTTGGGAGAAGATTCCCCTGGATCATCATCGGCCTGGTCCTCTCCAGCCTCACTTTCTTTCTGATATTTGCAGTCCCCCTGCACTGGAATGCCAAGGAAAATCCGCTTCCGGTATTTTTATGGATGGTTCTGACCATCTGCCTCTATGATGGGGCCTACTCGCTGTGGGAGGTAAACTACCAGAGCGTATATCCGGATAAGTTTAGAGAGCAGAAAGAACGCACCACCACAGCGGCCATCGGGACCGGTATCGGCGTACTCGGTATTGCCGCAGGCTTCATCATCCCTCCTTTGATCTTCTCGTATGGCGACCGTCACAGCTACATGATCTGCGGCCTTGTCATTGCCCTCATAAGCCTGGCAAGTACCCTTTTAGTCAGCTATGGGGTGTTTGAGACGGAGGATATGGTAGCCAGATTTGCCAAGCAACAACAAGAAAGTGATGCACCTCCCTTCTTTTCACAAATGAAGCAGGCTCTGAAAGACCGGAACCTCCTCGCCTTTGTGCTTTTCCTGTTTCTCTATCAGAGTGGGACCATGTGCATGACCAGTAGCATCAACTACGTGGTAAAGTATGTCCTGCAGAAGGAGAGTAGCCAGGCAACCCCCATCTTTGCAGGGATGCTCGTAGGAGCCCTTGTCTCAATTGTCCTCTGGACACAAGTGGCCAGGTGGCTGAAGAACAACCAATTGATGCTTATCATCTGCGCCCTCTTTATGACAGTCTTCGCCATTCCCCTTACCTTTGTACAAGGCCAATTTGCCTTCATCATCACCATGGCCCTCTGGGGCTTGGGCTTCGGTGGCTTCTGGACTTTCATGAGCCCTGCCATGGCCGATGTTGTCGACAGCATGGTAGTGAAGCAACAACGTCGTGATGACGGGGTGATCCTTGGCATACGGGCCTTCTTCATGCGTTTCAGCTATGCAAGCCAGGCAGTCGTATTCTTTGTCGTGCATACCCTCACCAAGTTTGATCCGGATGCGATGACACCACTGGCAAGATTCGGTATCCAGCTCCATATGGGAGTAATACCTGCAGCCTTCTTCCTAGCTGGTGCCCTGGTATTTGTAAAGATGAACCGCCTGACCCCTGCCATGGTAGCAAAGAATCATCTTGCACTGGAGAGCATGGATATCTGACAGGGGTAAAACCTCATATTGGTTAGCCTACAGAAGCATGGTGTGTTACCATATGCATGCACGGGGAATGAAAGGATGGATCGGAATGATAAAAAAGATTCTTGTTGTTGTAATTTCCTTACTGGTGATCATAGGCTTGTTTTTGGGCGGGATGACAATCCTTGAATACAGGCCAAAAGACCGGGAAACTCTCGATACGATAGGATTTGCCAGCAGCATCCAGGTTGAAACCAACAGAGAGTACTCCATCACCAGTTTCAACATAGGCTATGGAGCTCTGGGGGAGACTGAAGACTTCTTCATGGATGGAGGAAAAACCATACGCCCTGGGAACAAGGCAATCGTTGAAAACAATATCAGGCATATCAAGGACAAACTGCAGGATTTGGACAGCGACTTCTATGTGATCCAGGAAGTTGATGAGGACTCCAAGCGGTCATACAACATCAACCAGGTAGATGAATTGCTCCTTGATGGCATGGGCGGAAGCTTTGCCTATAATTTCAAAGTACCCTATGTCCCTTTCCCCTTCCCTCCAATTGGAAAGGTAAACTCAGGCCTTCTCAGTATGCAAGCTTTGCAATGCAAGATACAGAAAGGGTGTCGCTTCCCAACCCGTTTTCCTGGCCTTTGAGGACAGCTAACCTCAAAAGGGCAATGCTGATCACCAGATACCCCATACAAGACAAAGAGAACTATCTGGTGGTAATCAATTTTCACCTTGAGGCCTATGATAGCGGAGAAGGGAAAATAGCTCAGACAAACCTTTTGGCTGAGATTATCTCAAAGGAATACGAACAAGGAAATTATGTGATCGCCGGTGGGGACTGGAACCAGACACTGGTAAAGGATCTTGAGGTTGACCCAACCCTTCTCACTGAGTGGACGGCCCCTACAGTTGATTGGGATAGCTTGCCCAAATGGGAAATGGGAGTAGACCAAAAGAGTCCTACAAACAGATCGCTCATCAAGCCATATGTCGGCAACAGGGACAAACTGGCAAAGTTCTTCATTGACGGCTTTATCGTCTCTCCAAATATCCATATCCTAGAGACACAGGTATCGGCAATGGACTTCACCTACTCAGACCACGAGCCTGTGCATATGAGATTTATGTTATTGGACTAAAATTATGGAGTTCTGTAGTAAACCAGCACCAACTGTGTGCCAATGAGGCTTTGCCAGTTCTATACCGTGTGTTGTATCGCACCCAAACTATGGGATTTTCCCCCTCGGGGCAGCTGTCCTCCGCGAATATCCGATGCACTGCGTTTCTCATCTTTTTGTATTGTATCAGAGCTATTCACAAGAGAGGATAGTAACTGGCTATCCAGCAATGCTATGCAAACCTGTGCTAGTTTTGTATACTGGGAAAAGCCATTGTAGGAGATACCCATGCTTAAGAAACTGCCCGAATACGAGAAGCAGCTTAGAGATATAGATGCAAAGCTCAGTCTACCTGAGACTATGCAGGACATGAAGATATACAAAAGCCTCAATCAGGAGCGTTCGCACCTGGCTCCCATTGTCGATGAGATGCACACCATGCAGATTCTGCTCAACCAGATTTCTGATGCTGAACAACTTTTGCATGACGAGAGTGATGCCGAAATGCTCGAGATGACTCGAGAGGAGCTGAGCGGGCTCAAGGAAGCTTTTGAGAGGTCCCAAAAAAAGACCAAGATGCTGCTCATACCCCCAGATCCCATGGAAGGCAAGGATATCATCATGGAAATCCGTGCAGGAACAGGTGGTGATGAAGCCGCCCTGTTCGCTGCAGACCTTTTCAGGATGTATAGTCACTATGCCGATGAGAAGGGGTGGAAAATTGAGGTCCTCAGCTCGAATGAGACTGGAATCGGAGGCTATAAGGAGCTGATATTCGGTGTCAGTGGCAAGGACGTCTTTGGTTCCCTTCGCTGGGAGAGCGGGACACACCGTGTCCAGCGTGTCCCTGAGACCGAAAGCGGTGGAAGGATACACACCTCAGCTGTTACCGTGGCGGTCCTGCCGGAAGCAGAGGAGACTGACATTGAGATCAGGAGCGAAGACCTGAAGATCGACGTCATGCGTTCCAGTGGCCCTGGCGGTCAGAGCGTCAACACCACCGACAGTGCTGTACGGCTCACCCACCTTCCCACAGGGTTGGTCGTCATCTGCCAGGATGAGAAGAGCCAGATCAAGAACAAGGCCAAAGCCCTCCGAGTCCTGCGTTCCCGCCTGTTTGATATGGAAGAAGAGAAGAAGAACCGTGAACGTTCACAGGCTCGCAAAAGCCAGGTAGGCACCGGCGATCGTAGCGGACGTATCCGCACCTACAATTTTCCTCAAAACCGCTTTACCGACCACCGGATAAACCTCACACTCTACAAGCTGGAACTCATCATGGGCGGTCAACTGGAAGAGGTCATTGATGCAATGAAAGTCGCAGCAGGTGAACTGGCCATCCAGGAAGCCTGATATGGCTGGCATTTCTGTAAGAGAGTTTAAGGCCTCCTGTGCAAAGGCCCTCCGAGAGAAGGCCATAACAGAGACGCCCGAGTTGGAAGCTCGTCTGCTCATTGAGAAGGTAACGCACCTTTCACAAGTGGAGCAGATACTGCATGCTGAGCAGCTCCTTGATCCCAACGAGCTGCTTGCCTTGGAGAAGCTCCTCTCCGAACGCCTAGGGGCCAGACCCATGGCATATATCCTTGGGCAGAAGGAGTTCTATGGAAGGCCCTTTTTTGTTGATGAGCGAGTGCTCATACCTCGCCCTGACACTGAAACTCTGGTGGAAGTGGCCCTTTCATGTGCAAGGAGAGAAGATAGGGAGCTTTCTATCGTTGATGTCTGTACGGGAAGCGGATGCGTGGGGATAACCTTGGCATGTGAACTTGGCTATGATGTGCTCCTTTCCGACATTTCAGAGGATGCCTTGAAGGTAGCTAGGGCCAACGCCATAAGCCTTGTCGGTCACGCCCTCCCTACAATCCAGGGCAATCTTCTCTCCCCTCTCACCGATAAATATGATATCATCGTCAGCAACCCTCCCTATCTCACCAGAGAGTGGTGCGACCTTGTCAGTGATGATGTGAAAAGGGAGCCCCGTCTAGCCCTTGAGGGTCTTGATAGTGACGGGCTTCGCCTCATCAGAACCCTGGTAGGCCAGAGCGCTGAGCATCTCAGGGACGGAGGGGCATTGATGTTGGAGTGTGACTACCGTCAGGTAGCCGAAGTACGACAAATTATGGTAGCATCTGGCTTTAGTCAGATACAAAGCGTATGTGACCTTGCAGGAAAAGAGAGAGTCGTATGGGGGATTCATAAGTGTCTGAACAACTGATAGAGCGTTTCATCCAGAAAGCCTTCAAATACCCTAAGGAGGACCAGGAGAAAATTCTTGCGGCCGCTACCTACTCTGCGTCCAAGCACAAGAACCAGAAACGAGCCAGTGGAGAGCCCTACCTCATCCACCCCCTTGCTGTGGGGGAGATCCTCATACAGTTGAAAATGGATGCAGACACCATCGTGGCTGGGCTTCTGCACGACACCATCGAAGATACAGACACCACCTATGAGGAGCTTGCTGAACTCTTCGGACAATCTGTAGCCGACATGGTTGAGAGCGAGACTAAGATCAGCAACATCAAGGCAATGAGCCGAAGCGTCCAGGAAGCAGAGACCATCAGGAAGATGTTCTTCGCCATGAGCAAGGACATCCGGGTCATCATCA
>CAYMRN010000086.1:4213-6826 GCA_964392855.1 uncultured Sphaerochaeta sp. | reverse complement strand
GTGGACATCTGCCAGAGCATCGGGAAGCTGTTGGTGACAACGGAGACCCAGAAGATGCCAAAGAGGAACAGCAGGGCCCAGAAGGTATACTGCCTGAATGCTGTACCCATCGTTTTTGTAAGCGGGTCATGGAAGAAGATACAGGAGAGAACTCCCACAAGGATAAGCAGGGAGGTTCTGATGGTACGTTTCCGGCCAATCCTGTGTGCGATGATACCCGAAGGTATTGCAAATATTGCATAGGCTATGCCAACCATACCTGCAGCAAGGGAGGCTGTCCCACTGGAGGTCTGCAAGATATCCTTTGAGTAGAGCCCGACAAAGGGGAGAATCCCCTGGTAACCGATAAACCACATCAACAGGGAAAGCAGGATAAAGAGGGCGCTCTTATCCTTCTCGGCAAAGATGACCTTCAGGGATTGGAGGATAGGCTCCTTCTTCTCACTCTTCTCCCTGTTGATAGCATCTTTCTCCTTTACGAAGAAGAAGAGCAACAACACTGCTATGATTACCAGTACAGAGGAGATGGGGAATGCAAGCACGTCCTTGGTTGGGCCAAGCTTGGGAAGGTTGATGGGAACGTCCATAAGACGGGCAAGCCCTACCGTACCGACGATGGTTGCGATACCGCCCATCGTGTTGATGACACCGTTGGCTTCGCTACGCAGTTCGCCGGGGATCATGTCGGGCATCAGGGCGACAACAGGACCTCGCACTGCCTGCTTGAACAGGTTGAGCACAAACACCAAGACGATGAGAAGCCAGAGCCCTGTCAGAGCTGCAATGGGTATCAGGCCGAAGGCCACAGCGGTGATAGGCAGACAGATGATAATGAACGGCATCCTGCGCCCGATCCTGGTGTGGGTGCGGTCACTGATCGCACTGAAAATGGGGATAAGCAGGATCGCCAGCATATTGTCCAGAGTCATGATGGTACCGATAAGCGCCTTGGAAGAGACATACTTCTCAAGGAAGATTGGGACATAGGTATCATAGAGGGGATCCATCAAGCCCATGGTGAAAAATCCTAGTCCGATGAGAAATGTGGTAAGATAGTAGCCTTTGAGCCCTTTCTTACCCGCTTTTTTTCCTGTAGCCATACCGTTCTCCTTTCCTGGGACATATGGACGAATTGTAGCATGAAAACAGGCTCTGAGGGTAAGGGTTTATGTAAAGGCTGGACGAAAAGCGTTGTTTGGGGTAAACCACAGATATGCACGAAGATACAAAAGCCCAGACCATCACCACCATAGCCCAGCTGGAGCGACATCTCAGCCTCACCGACGAAGAAAAGGCCTTTGACAACCTTGAGGGTGTCCTGCCGATCGCCATCCCCTCCTACTTCCTCGGCCTCATCGATGCCGATGACCCCAACGACCCCCTACGCATCCAGGTAGTCCCTACCATCAGCGAGGGGGAGCGCCTTGCAGAGGAGGATATCGACCCCCTGGCTGAGAAAAGCTATTCGGTGACAACGCGTCTTATCCACCGCTATCCCAGCCGTGTGGCATTCCTGACAACCGATAGGTGTGCGATGTACTGCAGGCACTGTTTTCGCAGGCGCTTCACAGGAACCTTCCAGGGTCCTGCTACCAAGTCTGAGATAGAAGAGGCTTCCTCATATCTTCGCGAACATAAGGAAGTCAAGGAAATCTTGCTGACCGGAGGGGATATGATGACCCTATCCGACCAGAAGATCGAAGAGCTCATATCCCAATTCAGAGAGGCGAGAGAGGACCTGGTCATCAGGCTCTGTACCAGGATGCCTGCAGCCTACCCTGCTAGAATAACCGGAGCCCTCATCGCAATATTCAGGCGGTTCGACACAGCACCTTTCTACCTGATGACCCAGTTCAACCATCCCCGTGAACTGACAAGAGAAGCAGTGGATGCGGTGTCCATGTTTGTTGATGCGGGTATTCCTGCAATGAACCAGAGTGTCTTGCTCAAAGGGGTAAATGATGATGTCGAGACTCTAGAGGAGCTGTGCAACAAGCTCGTCTTCTCAAGGATAAAACCCTACTATCTTTTCCAAGGGGACCTGGTGGAAGGGACCTCACACTTCAGGGTCCCGCTACAAAAAGGCCTTGCACTGGAAAAGGAGCTGAGAAGACGCATCTCGGGTCTGGCCATGCCCCTTTATGCAGTGGACCTGCCTCAGGGAGGGGGGAAAGTCCCCCTCACCGAAGGGTATCTGGAGGAGAGCCATGGCTGTGCCATGTGGAATTTCACCACAGTGGAAGGGAAGAAGAGAAGCTACCCTAAAGAGTGATATTACAGGGAGTTGATCCGCTTCAGGACCTCTTCTATAGCCTTGGTCCGGATCTCCGTTCGCTTCTGTTCATAGGTTACAGGATCGATAAACTGTTCAGGGGCATCCTCATCGGGGGTAAAGGGCGGAGGAGCCAGAATAGGCTCAGGCTTCACAACCTCACTCTTCGGTGTTGCAACCGTGGGAGCTGGAGGGACGGCAGGTTTCTTTGGCGCCTCAGGCTTGATCTCACGTACCACCTCGGGAGGGGTCGGGATAGGGCTTACCTTGACAACAGGGGCTTCCATCACCTCAGGCTTTACAAAACTCGTTATAGTCGGAGGGGGTGGTGGAACAGGGGC
>CAYMRN010000086.1:3772-4203 GCA_964392855.1 uncultured Sphaerochaeta sp. | reverse complement strand
ACCGGGTGTTTTGGCAGCGTTTACCATAGCACTGACTTCTTGCCTTACAGGCTCTTGCATGGCGTCAAGGATAGAGGGGACGAGGTCAGCTACCACCTGGTCGCGATATGCGGTATACAGGAGCAACAGCTCATCCTCTGTGAAACTGTCGATCAAATAGGGTTTCAGCCCCTGGGCCAAATCCGGAAGATAGGTCTCCTTGTTCTTGTCCAACTCTTCGACAAGCATCACCACCAGGGAGGGAATCATCCTATCGACAAGCTGGGGCACATATGCCTCCATCTCAAGGTAGAGATCCTCTTCTATCCTGCTTGTGCGGGCTTCAAACATATCTTCGACCTGATAAAAAAATGAGCTCAGCCCTTCCCCTACGTTGGGGGGTAGCTCAGTACGAAGAGCTTCGATCTGCTGTGCAAGCTCAGCTCGCAAGT
>CAYMRN010000086.1:0-3762 GCA_964392855.1 uncultured Sphaerochaeta sp. | reverse complement strand
AGAGTTCGGGAATCTGGTCTGTCGTACTCTGCTGCCCCAGATTGAGGGAAGCCTCAAGCTTGGCGGAAATCTGGGAGGCAAAATCCTCATCAAGTACAAACTGGGCCTTTAGCTTTTCATAGAGAGGACCTTCAAGCGAGCGCGACACCTGGTCTGTGAGAGAAGGAAGCAGCTCTTCTGCAAGGGCCTTGCTGTCGACAACCGGCTTGACCGCAGCAGGTTCTGCTACAGGCCTTCGTATCGGAGCTTCAATCTCCAGAAGCGGTTGTAGCTGCCTGGCCCGTGCCTGCTCAATCAGTTCATTGGGAACACCAGGACGCAGGTACCAGATCCCTGCAAATACAAAGATAGCCACAACCGTTGTAACAACCAGAAAGTGTATCCGAACCGATTTCTTCATTTCAAACCCTCATAATACAATTGTTTCATCACGAAGATGAAACTCCGATTCCTATCGTACCACAATACTCTGTGACTTGTCGATGAATTAACGCTTTATCAGATCCAGTGCGGAGAAGGTAAACAGGCAAAGAGGGTGGGAAAATATCAGCCCGTATATCCTGCTGTGCCCTCTCCCTTGCCATAAACTTCCTGCAAGTGATGGAATCTCGCCGTCGTGAACGAAGAAACCTGCTAATAAGGGAGGCTTTGACAAACACCACACGGTCACATACCTGATAGAGTCCCATCCGAAACAGGAGGGCGGCATTGATGACAACAGCAGCATAGCCTTCCTTTTTGGCCTCTTCGATCATGCGCTTGCATTCGCTGACCATCGCCGGATGGGTGATTGCCTCAAGGGTCTCTAGTTTTTTCGGATCTGAAAAAACCAGAGCACCCAAAGCCTTGCGGTCAACCTTACCCTCCTGCACAATGGCAGGACCAAAGGTCTTGGCGAGCAGGGC
This sequence comes from uncultured Sphaerochaeta sp., assembly GCA_964392855.1. Taxonomy (GTDB): domain Bacteria; phylum Spirochaetota; class Spirochaetia; order Sphaerochaetales; family Sphaerochaetaceae; genus Sphaerochaeta. The sequence continues at coordinate 2,857 of CAYMRN010000086.1, read as the reverse complement.
CTGACTCTGTTCCAGCACACGGTGACCTACCTGGTCGACATCAATGACAGCGCACCCCTCTTTGGCAAAGGCATCGGCAACTGCATTTTTACCCGCAGCTGCCTTGCCTGTCAGGCCAATTACCCTCATCAGTGAATCTCTCCCCAGCTCTTGCCTGTCTCAATGCTTGTCCTCAAGGGAATCGAGAGCTTTACCGCACCCTCCATAGCTTCCTTGACCAGAGAGCGCACCTTCTCGAGCTCCCCTTCGGGAACCTCAAAGACCAGTTCGTCATGGATCTGCAGCAACAGCTTGGTAGCAGGTGAATGTTCTTTCAGCGCCTTGTCGATACGAAGCATGGCCACCTTCATGATATCAGCAGCACTGCCCTGGATGACGGTATTCACCGCTATCCTCTGTGCCTTTGCCCGTTCGGCACCATTTTTGCTGTGTATCTCGGTGATGGTGCGGCTATGGCCAAGCAGGGTCGATACGTATCCCTTGAGGGCAGCATCCTCACGGGTCCTCTCAATAAAAGCGTCAATTGCGCTATAGCGTGCAAAATATTGGTCAATAAAGGCCTTTGCCTCAGCATGGGTGATCTTCAGGTCCCCTGATAGCCGATGGGCACTCATTCCATACATCACCCCGAAGTTGATGGTCTTGGCAACCCTTCGCTGATCCCCAGTAACCTCCTGCAGAGGTACGTCAAAAATGAGGGAAGCTGTCGAGCTGTGGACATCAATGCCCTTGAGGAAGGCATCCTTCAAGCCGGGGTCGTCAGCCATATGGGCAAGGACCACCAGCTCTATCTGCGAATAGTCCGCTGATAGGAAGAGATAGCCATCCTTGGGGACGAAGGCGGAGCGGATGCGCCTTCCCTCTTCGGTCCTGACAGGAATATTCTGCAGGTTTGGATCCTTGCAGGAGAGCCTGCCGGTCTCTGTCCCTGTCTGGGAGAAGGAGGGGTGGATCCTTCCTGTCCTCTTGAGGATATCCAGAGGAAGCTTGTCGATATAGGTAGTCTTGAGCTTGTTGAGCATCCGGTACTGGAGCACCAGGGCAACCTCAGGATAGGTATCGCTTAAAGGCTCCAACACATCGGTTGCTGTGGAGAATCCGGTGAGGGTCTTTGCCCCGGTAGGAATTCCGCGCTCAACGAATAGGACTTCCTGCAACTGCTTGGGGGAGTTCAAATTGAACTCACGCCCACAGATGGCAAAGATCTCTTCCTGTATCGCAGCAAGCCTGCCTTCAAACTCTTCAGCCAGGGGGTCCAAAAGGGTCCTGTCCAGAAAAATTCCCTCAATCTCCATATTGGCGATGATGCGCAACAGCGGCATCTCAAGGTTCTCCATCAGGGACATGAGATCGCGTGCAACCAGGAGATTCTTGAACAGCGTATAGAGCCTGAAGGTGATGTCTGCATCCTCGGCTCCATAAAATACTGCCTGCTCCTGGGGGATATCCCCAACACTCTTGCCCTTGGGAATGGCATCCTTATAGGAGAGGGTCTTGTAATCAAGGTATTTTTCTGCCAGGTAGTCCATGTTGAAGACCCCTGTGCTTTCCAACAGCCATGCAGCAACCATGGTATCGAAGGCGAGGGTCTTGGGAACCAAGCCCCAGTTCACCAGTACCTTGTAGTCGTACTTGATGTTCTGTCCGACCAGGGAGAGCCTGCCTGTAGTGAGGAACTCAGAGAGCACGCCCCTCACCTCTTCATCAGAGAAGAGCCGTTTGCCTTCGCTGATGATAGGCATATAGTAGGCGGTGCCCTCCTCCCAGGAAAAGGAGAAGCCAAGTGGCTTGGCTGCCATCGAGTCGAGGGAGTCTGTCTCCATATCAAAGGCGATGATGCCCCCTTCCTTCTCAGCCTGCAAGAGCAGCTGAGTGAGTCTGGCAAGAGTAAGCACAGCCTCATAGCTCCCTTTTTCGGAGGACTTCATTGCCTTCTTTACCTTGTCCTGCCGCTTGGGCGCAACACCACCATTGGCAAGCTTGTCCAGTTCCCTGACAACACTCTTCATCCCGATCTCCTCAAACAGGGGGATGGCCGCCTTATAGTTGAGGTCATCCAGCAGGTACTCCTCGGTATCAAAGGATTCGACCTCAAACAGGTCGCTCTTCAGCTCAACCAGGCTCTTGCTCAGAAGGGCAAGCTCCTCGCCTTCCTCCAGTTTCTTCTGCATGCCCTTTGCACAGAGGCGGATATTCTTGTAGATCTCCTCCAAAGAGCCGAACTGCTGCAAAAGCTTGGCCGCACCCTTTGCCCCGATGCCTTTGACACCGGGGACGTTGTCAGAGGAGTCCCCTACCAACGCAAGGTAGTCCACTACCTGCTTTGGATGGATGCCATACTCTTCCAATACTTGGGCAGCACCCATCATGCGGTAGAAACTCTCCCCCTTCTTTGCTGGCAGCAGTGCAAAGACATGCTCATCGACCAGCTGAAGAAGGTCCTTATCCCCGGTGAACATGATGGTATCAATCGCATGGCGAGTCGCTTCCCTGCTCAGGGTAGCTATGATGTCATCAGCTTCAAAGCCATCCATTGCAACCATCGGTATCCCCAAGGCTTTGAGGATGGCATTGATGATGGGAACCTGGGAGTGCAGGTCCTCAGGAGCTGCATCCCGGTTTGCCTTGTAGGGCTCGTACATGTCATGACGGAAGGTGGGGCCATGGCTATCCATGGCAACCACCATGTATTCGGGGTTGTTTTCCCGCAACAGCTTCAGCAAGGTGGTAAAAAACCCATAGACAGCGCTGATGTTGTTGCCCTGGGGATCTTTCATCGGGTTACTGAAAAAAGCGTAGTAGGATCGGTAGATCAGGGCATAGCCGTCGATGATGTAGAGCTGCTTCTCAGCCATAG
>CAYMRN010000085.1:1395-6872 GCA_964392855.1 uncultured Sphaerochaeta sp. | reverse complement strand
ATATGATGCACATCAGCCACATCATGCGTGCCCAGGAGTGGATCCCCTCTGGGCCCCTGCACATACTCTTGTATGAGGCATTCGGATGGGAGCCTCCCTTGTACTGCCACCTTCCCATGGTCATGGGCAAGGATGGGCAGAAGCTCTCCAAGCGCCATGGCTCAACCTCTGTAAGAGATTTCAAGGAGAAGGGCTATCTTCCTGAAGCGCTGATAAACTATGTCAGCATGGTCGGATGGTCCTATGATGGCGAGAGGGAGTTTTTCACCAAGGAAGAGCTGGAAGAGGTCTTCTCCCTGGAGAAGATCAGCAAGTCCCCCGGGGTGTTTGACTACAAGAAGCTTGACTGGTTCAACGGCCAGTATATCCGTCAGATGAGTGATGAGGATCTCTCCTCCATGTTGCTTCCCTATATGGTGGAGGCTGGCTTTGTTTCAGAGGTCCACACCTCTGAGGTCCAGGCCAAGTTTGATGCTTTGGTCCCGGTAGTGAAGGAGCGTTTGAAGACTCTCAGTGATGTGGTTCCACTCTCCCGTTTCCTTTTCGAGGAGCCTCTGTATGATGACACCTCCCTGTTTGTAGCTAAGAACGTAGAGCCACACGCTGCACTCGCTGCGCTTGAAGGGGCGTATGCCATCCTGAAAAAAGGACTGGCGGAGAAGGTTCCCAACGAGGAGATGGAGAAGGCGATGGCTGGTTTGGCCGAAGAGTTGGGTGTCAAGGTAAATGGGGTGTTCCTCCCCTTGAGGGTGGCCCTTACCGGCAGTACGGTAAGCCTTCCCCTGTTTGATTCAATTTTCCTGCTTGGGCAGGAGAGAACATTAGCAAGAATAGAGACAGCATTGTCAGTGCTGAGAAGTGAGGGTTGAAACTATGGCTGAAGTAACAATGGACAAGATTGTCTCGCTGTGCAAGCGTCGTGGATTTATTTTCCAGTCGAGTGAGATTTATGGTGGATTGAATGGTGCGTATGACTACGGCCCATTGGGTGTCGAGCTGAAGAACAATATACGGGACTTCTGGTGGAAGGAGATGACGCAGATCCATGACGATATCGTCGGTCTTGACTCTTCGATCCTGATGCACCCCCGTGTCTGGGAGGCCAGTGGGCACCTAGCGAACTTCACCGACCCTATGGTTGACTGCAAACAGTGCAAATCCCGTTTCAGGGCCGACCAGGTCGACCTCAACGGAGCGTGCCCCACCTGCGGTACGAAGGAAAGCTTTACCGAACCGAGGAACTTCAACCTGATGTTCTCCACGCATATCGGAGCAGATGTCGATTCAGGTTCAACCATCTATCTCCGTCCTGAGACAGCCCAGGGGATCTACGTGGATTTCAAAAGTGTGGTACAGTCGAGCAGGGTGAAGATTCCCTTTGGCATCGCGCAGGTCGGCAAGTCCTTCCGCAATGAGATCACCACAAAGAACTTCATCTTCCGCTCCTGTGAGTTTGAGCAGATGGAGATGCAGTGGTTCTGCAAACCCGGCAGTGACGAAGAGTGGTTTGCCTACTGGAAGGAACAGAGGATGGCCTTCTATGAGAAGATCGGCATCAGGCCTTCCAGCCTGCGCTGGCACCAGCATGGCCCTGACGAACTTGCCTTCTATGCCAAGGATGCCTATGATATCCAGTTCCTCTTTCCCATGGGTTGGCAGGAGCTTGAGGGTGTGCATAACCGCACAGACTATGACCTTACCCAACATCAGGAGTTTAGTGGTAAGGAGATGAACTACCTCGATCCCCAGACCAATGAGCGGTATATCCCCTTTGTCGTGGAGACCTCTGCCGGGCTGACACGCAATGTGCTGATGGTACTCAGCGATGCCTATGAGGAGCAGACCCTTGAGGGAGGGGATGTGCGTACGGTGATGCACTTCCACCCCAGGATCGCTCCGGTCACGGTAGCGGTGCTTCCCCTGGTAAAGAAGGACGGTATCGCAGAGTTTGCCTCCAAGTTGGAAAAAGAGCTTCGTGATGATTTTGTCACGTTCTTTGATGTCAGCGGTGCCATTGGAAGGCGTTACCGACGGATGGATGAGATTGGCACCCCGTACTGCGTCACTGTCGACTACGAGTCCCTTGAGGACAATACGGTGACACTTCGCTTCCGAGACAGCATGGAGCAGGTTCGTGTTCCTATCGCTGAGTTGGTCTCAACCATCAATAAGGCGACCAAAGAGTACAAAAGGGTAGAGGCGTAGGGTATGAATAAGGCATTACAGACCTTGATGGACCGTGGGTTCATCAAGGCCTTCACGGATATGGAAGCACTCAGTGACCTGATGGACAAGGAGAAGATATCCTTCTATGTTGGGGCTGACCCCACAGGGAAGTCCCTACACATCGGGCATATGGTCCCATTCTTTGCGATGCACCATCTCCAGCTGGCAGGGCACAATCCCATCGCCCTTGTCGGTGGCGGCACTGCCATGATCGGGGACCCCTCAGGGAAGACTGAGCTGCGCAAGATGCTGACCCCTGAGGAGGTCAGCGAAAACTGTGCTTCCATCAAGAATCAGCTGAGTACGGTGGTGGACTTCTCCGAAACACCTCCTGAAGGGGTGGGCAAGGCTATAATGGTCAACAACGCAGACTGGCTTACCGACCTGAACTATATTGATTTCCTCAGGGAGATCGGACGGCACTTCTCGGTAAACAGGATGCTTACCTTTGAATCCTATAAGGCCAGGCTCGAACGGGGCCTCTCATTTGTCGAGTTCAACTACCAGCTTCTGCAGTCCTATGACTTTCTCACCCTCTATCGCGAGCATGGCTGCCGTCTGCAGATCGGAGGCGATGATCAGTGGGGTAACATCGTAGCGGGCATCGACCTGATCAGGAAGACAGAATCTGCATCCTGTTATGGTATGACCTTCAACCTCATAGCCCGCTCTGATGGCCAGAAGATGGGTAAAAGTGAGAAGGGTGCGGTATTCCTTGACCCTGAACTTTTCTCCCCCTACGACTTCTACCAGTACTGGCGAAATGTAAACGATGAGGATGTCATCAGGTTCCTCAAACTTTTCACGTTCCTCTCCCTTGAGGAGATCGCCCAGTATGAGAAGGAAGGGGTCAACATCAATGACGCCAAGATCCGCCTGGCCTTCGAACAGACCAAGATCATCCATGGGCTTATTGAGGCAGAGAAAGCCCAGGCTGCTGCCCAGGCGATGTTCGGCTCTGCCGACCTTGGGTCTGAGAGCAGGGAAGGGATGAACTTCCTTGAGGTGGAAAAGAAAGAGCTTGAAGAGGGCATCCCTGTATTGGCTCTCTTTGCCCGCACTGACCTTGCCGCTACCAACAGCGATGCCCGGCGCCTGGTCAATGGTGGAGGGGCATGGGTCGGAGAGACCAAAATCACCGATCCCAAGACCTTGATCGACCTATCCTACCTCGATGAGGCTGGAGAGATCCTGCTGAGGGCCGGGAAGAAACGGTACTTTAGGATACTCGTCAAATGACGGTCCCTTGGAGCCGTCTCCAGTAGTCTGAGACGCCCCACCTGCTATGGACTTTGCCATGGCAGGTGGGGCGTCTTTTATCCTTTCGCTGCAGGCTGACTTCATACGGAGAGCCCCTCGCCCGTTACTTCAAAGAGCTGTTTGGGTAAGGACATAAAAATATTCCCCGCTGAGGGGGAATATTTTGGAATCAATCCTTTTCTAGTAAACAATGGTTGTCTGCGTTTTCGTTAGGTCCTAAAGATTGGCTTTCCATAGTCCATGCAGGTTGCAGTAGGCAAGGACTGCGATGGGCTTGTCGTTGTCGATGCAAAAGGTCACATGAGGCTTGCCGTCAATGACGGGATTCTTCCTCTGTCCACCTTTTTCGGTTTCCAGATAGATCCAACTGATGTGGTGCTCTTTTGTCATGGGATGGTCCACTGAACCGACATTGACAGTGACGATGTTTTTGTCGACTGTTGCTACAGGTACATGCTTTTCCTTGGAAGCATCAACAGTGTTTACGGTCAAAGTGGTCATTTCTTCTCCACAACAGGAAAGAGTTGGCCCCCTGTCAATGATTTTAGAGGCAATGTTTCCACAAATTTCGCAAATGTAAAATTCTTGGTTTTTCATAAATAGTCTCCTTACCCCCAAGTATACTAAAAAAATGGCCATCCGTACAGGGAATGCTGTCCCTAATGGAAGAGAATCGCATTATCGGGATAGGGTGATATGTGTAATCCCATGATACCAGATGAAGCATTGCTGCCCAGTGGCCCGGGGAGTATGTCAGACATACCCCTGGGCTATCATGGCTTCGGAGACCTTCAGGAAGCTTGCAATATTGGCACCGTCGACAAAGTTGTCCTTAGTGCTGTACTTCTCTGCAGCTATGCTGATGTTGCGGTAGATATTCTTCATGATGGTCAGTAGCTGTGCATCGACCTGGGATGGGGTCCACTGCAGTCTCTGGCTGTTCTGCGCCATCTCCAAGCCGGAGACCGCAACACCGCCTGCGTTGGCGGCTTTGCCTGGAACGAGCAGGACACCCCCATCCATAAGGATCCTTTTTGCCTCCAACGTGGTGGGCATGTTTGCCCCCTCACCGACAAGCCGTATCTTGTTGGCAACCAGGTTCTTCGCATCTTCGGCATTGATCTCATTCTGCGTTGCACAGGGGAAGGCGTAGTCGGCCTTTACATCCCAGAGGGGGTTCGATAGGGCCGAACCATCATGGCTGATGTAGGTGGCTTCCTTGTATTTCTGCGTATACTCGGCAATACGGCCCCGTCTGACATTCTTCAGTGTCTTGATGTAGGCGAGTTTTTGTTCGTCTATACCGCTGGGGTCAATGAGAGCCCCGCTTGAGTCGCTCATGGTCACTACCTTCGCACCCATCGCCAGCAGTTTCTCTGTGGTGAACTGCGCAACGTTGCCACTGCCGCTTACCAGACAGCTTTTTCCCTCAAGGCTCTTGCCTTGGGCCTCCAGCATCGCCTCTGAGAGATAGACCAGGCCATATCCTGTAGCTTCAGGGCGGATATAGGAGCCACCGAAGGAGGGACTCTTGCCGGTGAGAATACCAACGGACCTGTTGTGGATGCGTTTGTACTGTCCGTACATATACCCTATCTCCCTCGCTCCAACGCCTATGTCCCCGGCAGGCACGTCGGTGTCCTCACCGATGTGTCTGCCCAGTTCAAGCATAAAGCTCTGGCAGAAGCGCATGATCTCCCCATCGCTTTTTGCCTTGGGGTTGAAATCACTGCCACCCTTGCCTCCGCCTAGGGAGAGTCCGGTAAGACTGTTCTTGAAGGTCTGCTCAAAAGCCAGGAATTTGAGGATCGAGAGATTGACAGAGGGGTGGAAGCGAAGGCCTCCCTTATAGGGGCCCAATGCGCTGTTCATCTGGACTCTGAAGCCACGGTTGAGCTGCATACCCCCATCATCATCAAACCAGGGTACGCGGAACATGATGACCCGTTCAGGCTCCACCATGCGCTCGAGTACCTTGTGATAGAGTATCT
>CAYMRN010000085.1:0-1385 GCA_964392855.1 uncultured Sphaerochaeta sp. | reverse complement strand
GATTGAGGTCAAAAATGAGGTGACAGCTTGGATAAATTCAGGTTGGTTCGCATCGAGCTGGATCACTCGGTCCAATACTCGTTGGGTAGCATCATGCATGGTAACTCCTCAGCTTTCGTGCATATTTATGCAAGTAGCTGTGTATGACAATACAGAATCCTCAATACTTGGTAAAGAGTTTGGGAAAAGGGAAAAACACATCTAGAAAATTGAGGTATGCGCAAATCCTCACAGATTAGGGGCCATATTGAGCAGGAACGTAATGCTAAGGCGTTGTAGTTGCCCCATGCAGCAGGAATAGGGGGAAAAGGGCAGGAGGACAGAAAAAGGATTTTTTTTCTACCGGGGCACTTGCACATCCTCTTGCTGGCTATCTGCCCATCCAAAAGAGTGTTCGATAAACCTTATCTCACACCAGTGAGCTCCTGTAGCCAAGGAGCTCACTGGTGTGTAGAAGATTTCTGTCTCTTTTATAGGGTTTCACCCTTTCTGAGACGCTCGATATTCTCCTTGAACGGAGGGTAGATGATACCCCTTTCTGTGATGATGGCTGTGATGTTCTGATGCGGTGTCACATCGAAGGCAGGGTTATACACCTCCATATCCAGGGGGGCTACTTGTGTATCACCGACGAAGATGACCTCACTCTTGTCCCTCTCCTCGATGGGAATGAGCGAGCCGTCACTGAGGTTGAAGTCTATCGTCGAGATGGGCACTACAGGGTAGAAGGGCACCCCGTACTCCTTGCATATGACCGAAAGGGCGAAGGTTCCCAGCTTGTTTGCAACGTCCCCATTGGCAGCCACGCGGTCTCCACCCAGAATGACCAGGTCTATCTTGCCATCACGGATCAGTGTGGCTGCAGCGCTGTCGGGGATGAGGGAGGAGGGAATCTTTGCCTCCATCAGCTCCCAGGCGGTCAGGCGGGCGCCCTGAAAGCGAGGGCGGGTCTCATCAGCGTAGACGAAGATCTCCTTATTGTCATAGAAAGCTTCCTTGATGACCCCTAGGGCAGTTCCCCAGCCTGCCGTGGCAAGGGCTCCTGTATTGCAGTGGGTGAGGATGGTCGCCCCATGGGGTATGACGCGATTGCCAATCCTGCCCATCGTCTTGTTGGTCTCGATATCTTCAAGGCGGATGGCATCAGCCTCTGCTTTCAGGATGGCGAGGATTTTTTCCTTTGGTTCCTTTGCAACTTCCAGGTATTTTTTCCACATTCGCTCTATCGCCCATTCGAGGTTCACTGCAGTGGGGCGACTCTTGGCAAGGAGATTACAGGCATCCCTGAGCTCGTTTCGAAAATCTTTCTGCGAGGAAAGCTGGAGGGCAGCCATATAGACACCGTAGGCCGCAGTGGCTCCGATAGCCGGTGCTCCACGGACGAC
>CAYMRN010000084.1:0-7015 GCA_964392855.1 uncultured Sphaerochaeta sp. | reverse complement strand
TCATACGCAACAAAGACATACCCTGCGTTGATGAGCTGTGAGCCGTACTCCATCCATTCCTCATACTTGAGATCACCCCCGACACCAAAGGTCTTAATCTCATGCCACCTCTGTTCTATAATCTCCTGTGCATGGCTTCCTTTGAGGATCAGGGCACAGTGCCGTAAGGTAGAGCGCCCACCTGTGCGATAGATTGCTGAAAGAAGCTTCTGGGCAACAATGGTCCCATCAAAGGTCACAGGCGGATGCTCACACACATCGCAATGCCCACACTCTTCTCCAAGCGTCTCCCCAAAGTAGGAAAGGAGGATGCGCCGGCGGCAAATCCTAGCCTCTGCATACTGTTTCATCCTATCCAATTTTGCTACAAGCAACTCTCGGCGTTCAGAGCTGGCGGTATCGATAAACCTGAGCTGTTGGGCTACATCAGCATAGCTGTAAAAAAGTAGCGTGTCGGCGGGAAGTCCGTCCCTACCCGCCCTTCCGATCTCCTGATAGAACCCTTCAATGTTTTTAGGCAGGTTCCAGTGGACGACCCAGCGGACATTTGATTTATCTATGCCCATTCCAAAGGCAACTGTAGCACAGATGATGAGCGTTTCGTCCTTGAGGAACGCATCTTGGGCACTATGACGATCTTCTGTGCTCATGCCAGCATGATACGCATCAGCCTTGTATCCCAAGCAGGTGAGTTTTTCAGCCAACTCTTCGGTAGCAGCACGGGAGAGACAGTAGACAATCCCCGGCTGGTTGGGATGACTCTTCAAGAAAGATCGCAATCGTTCAAACCGCTTCTGCCCAGGCAGGACCGAGAGGTGGAGATTGGGACGGTCAAAGCTGGACTGAAAGACAGAACTCCTGTCAATGGAGAGTTGGTCCAGGATATCCCGCTGGATCGCGGGATCTGCTGTCGCCGTCAAAGCTAGGAGAGGAACAGTGGGAAGGAGGGATCGTAGGCGGCCAAGCTGTGTATATTCGGGACGAAAATCATGACCCCAGAACGAGATGCAGTGAGCCTCATCCACAGCTATAAGGGTGATGTTCCACCTGGCCAAACTGTTGGCTGTAGAACCTCTGAAGAGCTTTTCCGGACTGACATAGAGCAGCTTGAGCTTACCCCTTGCTATATCATCATGAACCCTTTCGGCTTCATCCTCTGATTGGGTGCTGTTGAGGAGCGCTGCCGCAACGCCATTGGCCTTGAGAGCTTCCACCTGATCGCGTTGCAACGCTACAAGAGGGCTTATCACAAGTGTCAGCCCATCCTTGCAGAGTGCAGGAACCTGGAAACAGATAGACTTACCACCTCCGGTAGGCATCAGGGCAAGAGCATCCTCTCCAGCGAGTATATGCTCAATAACTTGTTCTTGCAGGGGATAGAAAGTATCGTATCCAAAGACACGGTGCAGGACTTCGAGAGGTGTGTTCATGCAGAGCACTGTATCACACTAGGGCTATAAAGGGCAAAGTGGTTCCGATGGTGCTCTTATATGCTATACATAGAACTATCCGAAGCAGCAAAATGGGTTCACAAGCACAGGGACCATACAACATTACGATCTTTTTATACTGAAAAGAGAATGTTTCGCTGAGATTGTCTTCCAAACATGCAATGGTGTATGCCCTGATCTTTCCTCTAGAGACCTATGAAGGGGATTGAGGACAAAAGACACGAATACATTTAACGTACATACTAATAGCGTATATCATGATATATGGTAGGTAAGAGTAGCGATAATAATGAAAGAAAAGACATATATCAAACGTATCCTCATGCTAAAAGAAAAACTCTCCAACAAGTCACAATTCCTTTTAGGTCCTCGTATGACAGGAAAAACGACCTACATACGCAATGAATTGCGAGATAGGGTGAGTCTTAGCTGGAACTTGCTTGATGGCAGGCTTCGTATGAGAGCACTCTCTGATCCTGGTTTGCTTAGAGAAGAAATTGAGGCCCGCGACCTGCATGATTGCATCGTGGTAATCGATGAAATTCAGAAAGCGCCTCTACTGCTTGAAGAAGTACACTTTCTCATCGAAGAAAGAAACATCCGGTTTTTGCTCACTGGCTCAAGTGCAAGAAAGCTCTGTTCAGGGGGCGTCAATCTGTTGGGGGGAAGATCTGGTTATATCACTATGCATCCCTTGGTATTCGCTGAGATTCATGACACCAACTATACGTTGGAAAGGATTTTCAAGTCTGGATTGTTACCATCAGCCTTTTGTTCTGAAAATCCTGATGAAGAACTTGACGACTATGTAACCTTATATCTCAATGAGGAAATACAGGCGGAGGGTGTGACGAGGAAGCTTCCCCAATTCTCCCGATTCTTGGAAGTAGCCGCCCTCTCAAACACCGAACAACTCAATTTTACCAATATTGCAAGTGATGTAGGTGTCTCCAGACAAACTGTCAGCGGTTGGTATCAGATCCTTGTAGATACCCTCATTGGGTATGAAATCTCATCCTTCACCAAGGGGAAAAAGAGAAAGACCTACGGGATGCCTAAGTTCTATTTTTTTGACCTTGGGGTTGCCAGAGCCTTGCAGAATGCACCGCCTCCCGCCCCTTCCCAGACAGAGTATGGGGCATTCTTTGAGCACTACATTTTCATGGAGCTACGTTCCTACCTCGATTACATCCAGAGTAAAGAAGTTCTCAGCTATTGGAGGACGACAAGTAACTTTGAAGTTGATTTTGTGCTAGGTGAGCATGTAGCGGTAGCGACCAAAACCACCCAAAAAGCAGACTCCAGGGATTATTTAGGACTGAAGGCTTTCATGGAGGAGGGAATATGCCATCGATACATTCTGGTATGCTGCGAAGAACGACCTAGGAAGTTGGAAAATGGCATTGAAGTCATGCCTTGGAAATATTTTCTACAACTTCTCTGGGATGGAAAGATTGTAACACCATGATTGCTTCTTCAAGGATATCATGTTTGTGGAACAGGATAAAGAGCACTACAACCAACCAAGCCATGCTGAAATAACGCTTTTGTTCAGGGAGTGCAGGAGATTGCTGTGACTCGTAAAAAAAGAAAGCACCTCCGAGGAGATGCCAGTGCATTGTCAGGTGCGCAACGCTTTCACCCCTTCCTCCGAGAGAAACGTGGAGGCTTCATCAAGGAGCTTCGTGCGCATGCAGTAGTTGTCATTAGAAAGCAGTTGCTTCACCACCTGAACGACAAAGTCAGGATCGGAGCATTTAAGCGCAAAATCAGCGAACTTCTCAAACCCATCGTCTGTAAAGACCAGTTCAAACTCCCAATCGAGCTCTGTCGTGGATTCCACAGCCCAGGAGTCGGTTTCATAGAAGGAAGCCATCAAGGCCAGCCCCTCTTTGGGATCCATTGTTTCAGGGTCCAACAACTCAAGTGACCGATGGAGCATATCCAGAATTTGCTCCCCCGAGAGAGAACTCCGTCGTCCTTGGTGGGTGATCGCATGGATGTTCTGTTTGAACAACGCGATTTTTTCTGTTGTCGAGGAAACCAGGGACATCACCAACATATGGGCTGACTGTGACTCGCCGGCAAATTGCATCAAGGTGTCGACCAATGTGCTTTTTTCCAAGTTCATCAGAATTCCTCTGATGCGTTTATGTTCTTCTATCGTTCCAATCATCTACTCTGCTCCTTCTTTGGTCTCTTCTATCCGGGGCAATGCTGCTTGCTTTCTCAGTCGCTTCTTATCAGCCTTCTCTTGGCGATCTTCCCACATGTCTCGCAGCCACTCTTTCACTGGCAGTTTCCATTGCTGTTGTTTGCTTGGGATGTTCTTTATCAGGCTCTTTGGATTGAGCCCCATCTCCTTCGCCATGCGGATATCTTCCTCGTTCAGCCTGCACCGGACTTTTGCTTCTTTCCAAAGCTTATCTGAATATGCCATTCCATCCCCCCTGTGATCTAAAAGATTGATGATAGCAGGAGAGGGCAAAAGAGGGCAAGACTGATAAGCGTAGAAGATACGTAGCTTGGGGGGTAGCTTGGGGGGTAGCTTGGGGGTTAGCTTGGGGTCTCTATCATCAAGAAGCAACTGTTTTGCAGATTCAGAGAGGAGTTGTGTGATTCTAGCTACTTAGAGGACAGTCACATCTTCGGAAGTAAAACTATCATATTTTCGGAAGTGAGACCTTGATATATTCGGAAGTCAGAGGTCTAGCAAGTGTATGGAAAGGGAGGGCTGCACGATGAAACGAAGGTATCTCAAGGCTTCACTATGCACAGAATAGTGAAACCTTACCAGGAACCTACCCTATGCAAATACTTTATGGAAAAGACACCGTTCTTCCTAATACCATTCTACCTATCTTGTTCTGTCCAATCAACTAATCGAAGTCCATCCACTCGTTCAAATTCCCTCGTGTTGTTGGTTACGAGAATCAAGGCTCTACTACGCGCATGAGCGGCTATATGAAGGTCGTTCACTCCTATGATTGTTCCCTTTTTCTCAAGATCAGAGCGGATATTACCATAATGCATGGCCGCACTCTCATCGTACGAAAGAACTTCCAAGTGTGAGATAAAATCCTCAACCACCTTAAGGTTTTTTTCAGGAAAGGAGCTTTTCTCCACCCCATGCATGAGTTCTGCTAAGGTGATTGAGCTAATACTCATGTGTTCGGCGTTCCGATTGAAAATTTCCAAAAGTTCAAGGGTGCGTCGTTTGATTACATAGATTACAATATTTGTGTCTAGCATGAATCTTAGCATTAGAACGATTCCCTCTCATCCTGATCTTGTGAAGCTCTTTCATCCATGAAATCGTCACTCGCCCTGTTGTTCTCTGCAAGAAAAAAAGTATCCCATGCGTGATCAACAGGGGTGATAATCCTACTTCTTCCAACAACCCGCACCACAACTTTCTTGATATTCTTGTCGAAACGGGTTTCAACGGGGAGTCGAACTGCTTGGGTTCGGTTATTCTCAAAGACTGATCCAATTTTCATGTAGTACCTCCATAACTGCTGTATATGTTTAGTATATAGCAACTATATGGATTAGTCAATCGACTATCCCCCATCGCCATACCCTTCTTACAGATATGGAAAACAAGAAGCATCTCCCTTGCTCCCTGTTTGGGTATCGGACACTATCGGATATTTCTCTTGAATTATCGGATAATATTGAGCATATCAGATAATATTAGATAGTATCGGATACGGAGGAGTGCTACCGACGACTTAAGGAAACAATTTCATGACTCGTAAGACCTAGGTCCCTTGGATTATTTGCTAAAGGTATGCCCAAAAAATCTTCCATGTCGGGTATCCCCAGCTTTATAGCAAACATTAACATACTGCCTTATTCTGGGGAGAAGGATGAGAGGTCAACCGGCTTTGAAACGCTACCCTGCTTGAGGTTTTTTACAGAGGAATCCATCATCGAAAGGGTATTCTTGGAAATCTCAAAAGGAGAGACCAAAACCCTTGGCTCAAGAATGATCCGGCCATCCTCGAGTTCCTCTACATCATAATGGGAATATACACTACCACGTAGGGTAATTCGCTTTTTTATATCGACGGTGGCATCATATTTTGCTAATGGCTGCATCTGTATGTTCCCTTGTGGGATATCCCACAAACCTAGGATAGGCAATCATATCAATGATATCCAGTACTAGAGGATCAAAGCCTATACTGATAGTAACTCCTCAGCCTCGCCCTTTGATGGTTTCAAATCCAGTACTATGCATATTCACTTGTAAAAGATCAACTGTCTCTCAGTGGCAACAGAGGCAGAGGTTCCCATGTGATAAAGGGAGTAACCCTGCGTTTATAGCGACCCAGGTCCTTATAGTACATCACTTCAAAGACATCCTGATCCTTTCTGAAACGCTGGTAGGCCCGATGATAGGATGCATATGCTGGGATGATTCCAATGCAATCTTGAGCGAGCAGACGTTTCCTGACAGCCTCTGGATTGGTTATTGAGATGGGAAGGCCTGCTTCATAGATGGCAAGGAACATCTGTAGGGTTTCAGCCATCCTTCCCAATGATTCCCCACTAAGCTCGATCACATACCGTTCTTGTTTGCTATACAGGGGTCTGTACACAGCAAGATTGATGTGCGTGGTGTTTCCTCCGCGCTTGATCTCCCAAGGATGGCCTCCGCTATCACGCAAAGGGTGTGTATTATCAATCCAAGCTGCGAACTCTTCAGGTGAATCACCGTCGATCTTGAGCAGGCCGTCATCACGGCCATCAGCGAACATGCGGTAGAGCTCTCTTCCAGAGAGGTTTTCATCCACCACTTCATCTTCTCTTCGTGCCGCGATGTAGGCGATCTTGCAATAAGCGAAATACTCATTGGCCGTGAGGGAGGTCGGTTCGGTATGTTCACTTGTCCACAGACGTACATTTTCTATGAGTTCTACAATCTTTTTTGCCTTGTCCTGCCCGATCGCATCATCAAGGCGATAGTATGCGGGGAAAGAGGAGCGGATCAGAGCATGTGGTGCTACTCCCTGGCGTAGCTCCAGAGGGTATTCAAGTTGCATACGTTTGCTGTTCCCTATCCAGTCCTTACGAAGAAGCTTTAACCAAGCAAGGGAAAGATCAATGAGTTCTGGCCACAACCCAAGTTGGCAACGATCAAAACCAGATACAGGTTTGACTTCATCTGGTAGGAGGAATTCAAACCCTCCTGCATTGCCCGATATATCAATAAAAAAATAGCTCTCCAGATACTTCACAACTCTCAGGTGGTGCCACTTGGCATCCTGAAGGGGGAACAATACTTCCCAGATATGATCCAAAGAACTGATAGTGTACTGAAATGCCTGGAGCTCTTGTACAAAGGAGAAAAGCTTCTGTTCAAGGGTGGATTCTTTCTTCATGGTTAATCTTCTCCCAATGTGGCGTAGTTTCGTCACTATGATGGTTCTACCATCAGCCTTTTATAGTTCCCTGTCAATGTTTATTTTTTGCAAGTGTGGATTTGCTACCTTCCTTATCCTATACCCACAACAAAACTTCATGCCCCAATTGCCCCTCCATGCCTCAGGGTCTGG
>CAYMRN010000083.1:0-7163 GCA_964392855.1 uncultured Sphaerochaeta sp. | reverse complement strand
GGAACAACAATGCAAAAAGAGCAATTCTTACGAATAACGCGCCTGCTCGGTGATGAGACGATAGAAGCCCTGCATACCAAGAAGGTGGCGGTGGTTGGCTTGGGGGCTGTAGGGGGCATGTGCCTTGAGTCGCTAGTGCGCAGCGGCGTAGGGGCGGTGCGCCTTGTGGATTTTGATCTGATCAGCATCACCAACCTCAACCGCCAGATACTGGCAACTCATCAGAGTTTAGGCCTGCCAAAGATCGAGGTGGCCGCCCAGCGGGTACAGGCAATAAATCCCCATTGCATTGTAGAGAAACTTCCCCTGTTTGTTGACAACCAGACAGTCGAGCAGATATTTGGTGATGATGTGGACCTGGTGATCGATGCCATAGACTCCCTCAATCCCAAATGCGCCCTCCTTGAAATGGCCTACAGAAGAGAGTTCCCCATTGTAAGCAGCATGGGTGCTGCCCTACGTAGAAATCCCTCCCTGGTAAAAACCGGAGACCTGATGGATACCTATGGCTGTCCTCTGGCCAAGCAGGTGCGTTCCAATTTGCGAAAACGAGGGATTGGAAGGGGCATTGATGTTGTCTACTCACCTGAGGAGGTCCGCTTCACCTACAAACCCCCTGAAGAGGAGGAGAGGTCTGAGTTCAACGAACAGGTCAGTAACCAGGGGCGCAGACGCAATGTGCTGGGAAGCCTGCCCACCATCACGGCAATATTTGGCCAAAACCTTGCACATCTCGCCTTGGAGAAGCTTATCGGAGAAGAGGTCCTCGTCGGAACGGAGAGCTGGAATCCTAATATCAGAAATTACCAGGGCAAACGCACAAGCATGGCCTAAAGCCATTTACTCTCTTTAGGCCATGTTTCCTTATATGGTTGCTTTTTTTCATACCTAGTATTTTTCTGTTGTACGCCTGTTTCCTCAGAGAAACTTGAAGGGGACAAAATACGAAGGGGTATGGAAGTCCGCCTTCAGTGTCCCTATGGGTGCATAGCAGAGGTAATGCGGCACCTTGAGGCCATCACCACACTTGTAGATATTACCCTTCAGCTTGAGACGGGAGAGGGTCTCCCCCTCTTTCATGAGGCCGAACAGGACAAGGTCGAGCTTTACGTCGAGGCGGTAGTGGCTCCGAGTGTTCGTGTTTTCGAGCAGGGTGAGGGTGATGGGAATCTGGTCTATGACAAAGGGAGGGTACAGTACCCGTCCTTCGCGCCCTTCTCCACGCCCTACAAGGGCTTTGGTACTGGCACTGAACTCAAAGTTCACATACTCACTCTCTCCCTCCCGCTGGAGAAAAATCTCCATGCAGCTGTCCGTATGAACCCTCTGGTTATGTTCGGTGCACATGCGCCTCATCTGGGGTTCTAGTATGGAGTACCTGAGATGGAGAAACCGCCCCTCATGAATGAGCCTTACCGAGGCCTCCACGTCTTCAGAGCCGCCCCAGCAAGCATGTAGCGGAAGGGGAAGAGCTCGTTCAATATCCCCCTGCATGACCCTGACCACCATTGTTTCTTCCATAGTACTCTCCAATTTTTTCCAGTATAGACAAAGCTGCCGATTTCTCCAAGACCTATTCTGAAGCGATCGAAGCTGTTCTTCCCCTTAGGTTGCAAACATACCCGTAGGAGAAGTCCATGAAAAAACTGTTGTTCATTCCCCTTATAGCAATTTTGCTTTTTACCGGCTGCGAAGAGAATCGGGGTACCCACTCAGACCTTGTCCTCCGTTTTGCCTGTGAGAAGTTCGCCATGCAGGAACGAAGCCTGCTTCCAGCAGACGATTCCATGACCATTGCCCGGTACCGTATTTTCGGCAGTGGTCCAAATAGTGAAAGCGTTGATGTGAGCAGCACCACAGCAGAGGTGACGCTGGGACAGCTATTGATGGGAAAATGGTCCCTCACCGCCCAGGCCCTGAACAGTGATGGGGCCATCCTCGCCCAAGGATCCCTCACCACAATATTGTCTTCGGCAACCAGCAGTGCGACCATCACCCTGACCGAACTGGTAGGAGAGGGGACACTCTCTGTTGCCTACAGCTGGGCCCTTGACCAGGTAGCCGACGATGTGAGCCTGGAACTGGACTTGCTCAACCAGGATGGCACTTCGGTTGCAATTAGCCAACCTGCCGTGGACAAGAAGACAGGCACCGCCACCTTCACCTCCACCCTCCCCTCGGGCTCCTACACCCTCATCTCCAAGCTCTCTAGCCAAAACGTGGTGGTAAGCGGATCTGCAGAGGCCGTACGTATCGTCGCCGGGACAGAGACAAGCGGAGCTTTGGTGATGAAGATGGGTGACCGTTCGACCAGCTTCTCCATAACTGTCATCAACAACACAATGATGCCACTAGGGGGGACTGTGACTTGCAATCCTGAAGCACCTACTGCAGGCAATGAGGTCACCCTCACCTTTACCCCTGACAATCTCCAGGGCATCGATGCAAGCTCCCTCACCGCCTCATGGTTCTGTGAAGGGATGCCGGTAGAGGGGAACGGCTTCTCCTACACTTCGATTCCCAAGGCGGGATCACATCGCTATGATGTCATCGTCAGCCA
This sequence comes from uncultured Sphaerochaeta sp., assembly GCA_964392855.1. GTDB lineage: Bacteria > Spirochaetota > Spirochaetia > Sphaerochaetales > Sphaerochaetaceae > Sphaerochaeta. The sequence goes on along the minus strand of CAYMRN010000083.1, from coordinate 4,603 downwards.
TGCAAAGAGGGGGAGCTTGGGAAGCACCACCATCCTGGTAGATATGCCCATCAGATAAGACTACTTGACATATGTTAACTCATCTATGATTATAGGAGCCATGGATGAGTTACATATGCCTTTTTTCCTCGAGACAGTAAGCTGTGGCTTTCCCTCCCCTGCCCAAGACAGCAGGGAGGAGAGCCTTGATTTCAACGCCCTGCTCTTCAAGCACAAGGCCAATACCTACTGCCTGCGTTGCAAGGGGGATTCCATGAAACAGAAAGGGATCTTCAGTGGGGATATCCTTGTCGTCGACCGTAGCCTCAGGGCAAAAAGCGGGGATGTCATCGTAGCTGAGGTTAGTGGGGCCTTCACCGTAAAGACGCTCCTGATCGAAGGGGGGAAGGTGGTCCTGCACGCTGAGAACCCTGACTATGCCGACATCCAGATGGCAGAAGAGGAGGAGCTGATCCTCTTTGGTGTGGTCACCGCAGTGGTGAGGTGCCTCCGATGATTGGCCTGTGTGACTGCAACAGCTTCTACGCCTCATGTGAGCGCCTTTTCCGCCCTGACCTACGTACTACTGCTGTGGTGGTGCTTTCCAACAATGACGGATGTATTGTCGCCCTCTCCAGTGAAGCCAAAAAGCTCGGCATCAAGCGCGGCTCTCCTCTGTTTGAGGAACGTGAACGCTTAGAGAGTGTCGGGGCCGCCATCTTCTCCTCCAACTACACCCTCTACCAGGACCTCTCCGACAGGGTTATGGACACCCTTCTCACCCTCGTGGGTAACAGGGAGGTCTACTCAATCGATGAGGCGTTCTTTACCATGAAGGACCCCACCGCAGATGAGGTAGAGACTATCCGCAACGAGATCATACGCCGTACCGGCATCCCCGTCTCCCTAGGGCTTGCTCGCACCAAGACGCTTGCCAAGCTTGCGAACCATGAGGGCAAGCGCCTCTCTGGCGGGGTGAAGATACTCCATGCCGAAGATGAGGAGGCTTTGCTCAAGAAGACGATGGTAGCTGAGGTGTGGGGCATCGGACGCAGGCGCGAAGCCCAGCTGTTGCGACTGGGGGTGCGTACAGCCTATGAGTTCATCAGCAAGGATGACCTGTGGATCGAGAAACACTGCACGATCACGGGGTTGCAGACAGCCAGGGAACTGCGGGGGGTGCGCTCTGTGCCCAGGGAGGAGGAGAAGAGCATATCACTATGCAGCGGCATCTCCTTTGACAAGCCCAAGGAGAGCTTGGAGGAGCTTGAGCAGAGCCTCGCCTGCCACTGTGCCAACCTCAGCTCAAAGCTCATGAAGCGAGGAAGACAGGCTCGCGAGATCACCGTGGCGCTCTATACCAGCCGCTTCAGAGAGGACTACCAGAGCCCCAGTGCGACAGTGACGCTCACGCAGGGCTCTGCCTACACCCCGACCCTGCTCGCCGCTGCGAAAGAGTGCCTTGCCTCCATATACAGAAAAGCCCCCTACAAGGCCAGCAGGGTATGGGCAACATACCTGGAAGCGGAGGGGGTGCATCAGTACTCGCTGTTCAATGCCGAGCAAGAGCAAAAAAGGATATCTCAGGAGCAGAGGCTCTCCCCGGTAGTGCAGGAGATCCAGCGAGCCTATGGAAGACGTGCCCTGCTCTGCGGGACAGCGGACTCGATGATCAAGGGCGACCTGATGGCTCAGGCCTACCTCTCACCGCGCTATACCACAGACTGGAAGGACCTGCCTACAGTCTATTGACTGCAGGGACAAACCAAGAGGGCATCGGCTTCGGCCGCATGGTAGTGGTGTCGATAGCAGCGACCTTTACCAGGGCGACACACAGGACCTCCCCATCGCGCTTGATCGTCTGACGGAACACGATGGAGAAGCGCTTGGACTCAGCAATCTCCGTCTCAACGGTGAGCAGGTCATCAAGATAGGCAGGCTTTTGGTAATCGACACTGACTGACTTCACCACCAAGGCAAGCTCCTCCTTCTCCATCAGGGCCCTGTGCGACCCTGTCTTCTCTGCCGATATGCTTATCTCCCTGAGCAGCTCAGTGCGAGCATGCTCGGCAAAGTTCAGGTAGTTGGCGTGGTAGACGATGCCGCCACAGTCAGTATCGCTGTAATAGACACGTACGGGAAAGCTATGCATCAGAGCTTGACCTCTGCCCCGTCAAAACGAAGCGTTGCGACAAAGTCGTCATAGGTCTGTGCCCTGCGGATCATGACAACTTCCCCATCTGGCTTCAAAAGATACTCAGCAGGCCTGAGCTTGGCGTTGTAGTTGAACCCCATGGCATGGCCGTGGGCCCCAACATCATGGATGACCAGGACATCACCCCTCTCCAGCTTGGGCAGAGCCCTGTCAATGGCAAACTTGTCGTTATTCTCACACAAGGACCCTGTCACATCATAGATATGGTCATGGGCCTCTTTTTCCTTGCCAACAGCGGTGATGTGATGGTAGGCACCATAGAGGGCGGGTCGCATGAGGTCACTCATGGAGGCATCAAGGCCCACATACTCCTTGTACTTGCTGCTTACGTGCCTGACGCTGCTTACCAGGTAGCCATAGGGTCCGGTGATGACCCTTCCGCACTCAAATACGATATTAAGCGGATCAAGACCAGATGGGACGATGATCTCTTCATACAGCTTCTGCATCCCCTCACTGACTGCCTCCAGGTCCATGGCTTCCTGTTCCGGCTTGTAGGGGATTCCGATACCACCGCCCATATCGATGAACTCGATACGCACGCCGGCCTCTTTCTGGATCTTCACGCAGAGGTCGAAAAGCATCCTGGCGGTCTCCACAATGTAGGTACCGTCCAGTTCGTTGGAGGCTACCATGGTATGCAGGCCAAACCGTGTGGAACCCTTCTCCTTCATGATCTTGTATGCATCGACTATCTGGCTTGAGGTAAGGCCGTATTTAGCTTCGACAGGGTTGCCTATGATGGCGTTTCCTGTGCGCTCAGGTCCGGGATTGTAGCGGAAGCAGATAAGTTCAGGCACCTCACCCAAGGCTTCGATCATGGCGTCGATGTGGGTGATGTCATCGAGGTTGATGATGGCCCCCTGCCTGTGGGCCTCCACAAACTCCTCGGAAGGGGTGTTGTTGCTGGTGAACATGAGGCTCTCGCCGGTAATGCCGCAAGCTTCGCTCATCAGCATCTCGGGCAGGGAGGAGCAGTCGCTGCCAAAGCCTTCCTTTTTCAGGATCGTGAGGATGCTTGGATTGGGACATGCCTTGATCGCAAAGTAGTTGCGAAAGCCCGGCGCCCAGGAGAACAGGCTGGTAAATCGACGCGCATTCTCCACGATCGCCTTCTCATCATACAGATAGAAAGGGGTTGGGATGCTCTCAGTCAACTTTTTCAGTTTTTCAGCGCTTAGGGGAAGGGTCTTTTCACTCATATCTTCAGGTTCTCCTTAATTGAAGCCATTGCCTTTTCAACATTCTCTCGATGTCCGTAGGAGGAGACCCGTACAAAGCCCTCTCCTGCAGGACCAAAGCCAGCACCTGGGGTGACCACCACATGGCAAGAGTCCAGCAGCAGGTCAAAAAAGGCCCAGCTGGGCATATTGTTGGGTGTCTTGGCCCAGATGTAGGGACTGTTCACCCCACCATAGACGGTCAACCCCACTTCTGTCAAACCTTCGCGGATAATGCGGGCATTCTCCATATAGTAGTCGACCAGGGCCCTGCTCTGCTGGTAACCGTCGCCGGAGAGGGCGGCGAAGCCCCCACTCTGGGCGATGTTGCTTGCCCCGTTGAAAAAGGTGCACTGGCGTCTGTTCCACAGGGAGTTGAGCACACCGGAAGGGGCATCCTCACATTCGAGGGCCTTGGGCACGATGGTCCAGCCAAGCCTCACCCCGGTAAATCCGGAGGACTTGGAAAAGCTGTTTATCTCGATGGCGCACTTCTGGGCTCCCTCAACCTCGTAGATAGAGCGGGGGTATCCCTCTTCGGTGATGTACTCGCTGTATGCACTGTCAAAGATGATGACGCTCTTGTTCTGTATGGCGTAGTCGACAAAAACCTTGAGCTCTTGTCTTGTCATGACCGCACCGGTTGGATTGTTGGGGCTGCAGAGGTAGATCAGGTCCACCTTCCCATCAGGAGGGGAGGGATTGAAGCCGTTCTCTTCAGAACAGTTCAGGTAGACAAACCCGTTGTATCTTCCCCGCTTCTTGTCAAACAGGCCGGTCCTGCCTGCTACCACGTTGCTGTCGACATAGACAGGATAGGCAGGGTCCTGAACAGCCACCACATTGTCAGTGCTGAAGATGTCCTGCAGGTTCGCCGCATCACTTTTGGCGCCATCACTGATGAAAAACTCCGTGGCTTCCAGCTTTACGCCATAGCGCTCGTAATAGGTCACCAGCGCCTCACGAAGGTAGGTGTCCCCCTGTTCATCGCCATAGCCACTGTAGGTGGCACGGTCTGATAGGGCATCGATCTTCTCGTGCATGGCGGTACAGACAGCGGGGGGCAGTGCCTCGGTAGTGTTTCCGATACCGAGGCGTAGTATTTCTGCATTTGGATTGCTTTTCTGCCAAATTGCAGTCCTCCTGGCAATCTCGGGGAATAGGTACCCGCTTGCCAGCTTCTCAAAAT
>CAYMRN010000082.1:3523-7182 GCA_964392855.1 uncultured Sphaerochaeta sp. | reverse complement strand
TATGGCTATGAGACAAGCCAGGCAATGGCCATTGGAGACTACTTCAATGACCTGGGGATGCTGAAGGTAGCTGGCTACTCGGTAGCAATGGCAAATGCCCCTGACGAGGTAAAGCGCCATGCCCACGCGATCACCGCCACCAACGATGAGGACGGGCTGGCAAAGGCGATTGAGGCCATCCTATGAAATTGCGGGTGGAGAACCCACTCGCCATATACAAAGGACTCAACAAACCGGTCTATGTCCTGTTCATAGCCACCATGATCAATGGAGTGGGAATCTTTGTATACCCGTTCCTCGCCCTCTATCTTACCCAACGTCTGGATTATACAGCCCTGGAAGCCGGCACCTTCATGACCATCGCTTCCCTGCTGTATGTGCCTGGCTCCTTTATCGGAAGCAAGCTTGCCGACATGATAGGGAGAAAACCGGTGATGGTCATATCCCAGCTGCTCATGGATGGATGCTTCATCCTCTGTGGGTTCTGGGAGGGAAGTACCATCATCCCCTTCCTGATCCTCGTGGGGCTTTTCTTCGATGGGGCGACAGACCCAGCGAGGGAAGCCCTCAAAACTGACGTTACGACCATTGAAGACCGGCAGGTCGCTTTCTCCCTGCTGTATCTGGGACACAACCTAGGGTACGCCTTCGGTCCTGTCATCGCAGGGTATCTCTTCTATGCAAATCCCAAATGGCTGTTTTGGGGCAACGCCCTGGCAGGCATCCTCTCTACCCTGCTGGTACTGTGGAAGATCAAGGAGACCAAGCCATCCAAGGAGCTGCTCAATGCAAGCATGGACTGGAAAACTACCGAGAAGGGTGAAGAGGGTGGCATCATCAAGGCTTTGCTTACCAGGCCGAAGCTTCTTCTGTTTGCCTTCTTCATAACTTTTTTCAGCTATGCCTACAGCCAGACACTCTTCGCTCTACCCCTACTGACCACCGATCTGTTTGGGTTACAGGGTGCTCCCCTGTATGGTAAAATGATGGCACTAAATGGCATTGTGGTGGTCCTCTTTACCCCCCTACTGGTAAGTAAACTCAGAAGGTTCCATCCCCTAGCTAATACAGTTCTTTCTGGGTTGTTGTATACAGTGGCTTTTTTCCTTTTTGCATTTGCTAAGCTGCCGCTGAGCTTTCTCATCCTAACAGCTCTCTTTACCATAGGGGAGATCATATCGGCAACCAACGAGCATTTCTATGTGGCAAACAACACCCCCATCAGCCATAGGGCACGTTTCAGTGCCATCCTGCCCATCATCATGGGAACAGGCCATGCCATGGCTCCTTTGATAGGAGGCGCCATCATAGCGTCTGCCAGCATGAACCTGCTGTGGGTAAGCACAGGAGCTTCTGCATTGGTGGGGAGTCTGGGGGTGTTTGGGATCTATCTGTATGAAAGGCAAAAAGAAAAACAGGACTTGTAAAACACAAAAGGAAAACGAGAAGGAGTACTATCCTCTTTCTGGGTAGCGCACCTCACAACAGGTCAGCACCCACATATCGCAAGTTCATTCTCATCAACATTGTCTGACAGATCATCATCGCCAACCAGTGCAAGGAATGCATCATTTGGCATGGGCACTGAAAAATAGAAGCCTTGGAAACGATCGATACCTATTTGTCGGACCATGGCCAACGCTTGCTCACTCTCCACACCTTCTGCTACAAGGACTTTATCCATCTTGTGCAGCATTTGCGTAAGCAGGGTAAGCATTTTAGGGTTTTCTGTCGATCGTTGGATGAGACTTGCATCAAACTTCACAAACGTGTAGGGGAGGTCCATCAAGGCCTGGACGTTAGAGTAGCCCGAACCAAAATCATCCAAGGCAAAGGATATGTTCAGCAGTGAAAGCTCTTCCATTACCCCAACCACAGCTTCATACGATTGCAGAACCGCTGATTCGGTTATTTCAAAGCTAATCCTTTTGGGATCAATGCCCTCCCTTTTGATTATCTCAGTGAGCATCTTCCCAATAGTTTTAGATTCAAATTCCTTGCCGGAAAGATTGACCGCAATATACTCCAAAGTATCTTCTGGGACCTGTCTTACCATCTGGCAGACCCTTGCAAGCAGTATGTGACTCAGCTGCACTATCAAGCCGGTTTGTTCAGCCAGGGCTATGAAATCATCAGGCTTGAGCAGCCCCTGGTGTTTGTCATTAATCCTCATCAATGCCTCGGCTGCCACGAGCCGTCCTGTCACTGTCTCGTATATCGGCTGGAAATGGGCTTCTACCTGCTCAGGATTTCTGACTGAATCCCTGAGGGCGGTAATGATGTCCAGTCGCCGCTGCAGGACAATGGCATCCTCCCGCTCATAGACGATGACAGACCTCTTCCGCTCACTCTTCATCTCTACAAAGAGCTGGTCAGTCGCTTGCTTGAACTCCTCAAGGCTCGCAACCTGAGATGGGACATGCATGACCGCAAGATTGACCTGCAGGAACAGGGAGTTGTCACCAATGCTCCAGGCTTGGGCCATCCGGGCAGTGATCTTTGCGATCAAGGCTTCAACACTAGCACTGTCTTTGGCTGGGAGGCAAAGACAGAACCGGTCACCACCGAGTCGGAATACCTCGTTTGCACTGCCTAAGGTGCTGAGGAACTTGGCCAGGGCCACCAACATCATATCCCCAAGCAGGTACCCATAGCGCGCATTGAAGTTCCGGAAGTTTTCTATATCAAGAAGGACGAAGGCATAGGGGGATTGAAGCCTGAAAATCCGGATGAGCTTACGCTGCAATAGGGCATTTGTGGGCAGTCCTGTCAGGCTATCGACTCTGACTGAATCGCGTTGACCGACCAGATAGTACAGTATCAACATGAAAGAGTTTGCCAACATGAAATGTTCATGACTATGCGTCACCCAGAAAGCAACAATTGAGAAAAACAGCATGATGGGCAGGAGGAAGGAGACAAACATGAAAGAGCCTTGCAAATCCTTATAGCGGGACAGCGTGGACACCATCATGACAAGGCAGTAGAAAACTGATAACCCCATCATAAAATAGGTACCAACAGAGGGCAATAGGGCTTCATAGTCTCCATTGAAGGGGTATAAGCTCTGGCGGGAAATATCAGCAAAGGCTAAGACTGTCAGCACAATCAAGGGGATACCGTGGATCAACGACAGCTTTGTTACAAGCTTGGAATCCTCTAGGATATTGATGGCATTGAAATATGTCCACATGGCCAATAGAAAGGGGAATGAGAGGAAATGCACGATCCAAAGCAATCGCTCAAAAAAGGGAGGGTATGTGAGAATACCTCTCTTGCCGATATCACCTAACAGGGAGATGACAATGAACAAGGAAAAGACAACAGCAATCTCACGGAAAAATCGACTGCCCCGATCCTTGTTGAGCAGGGGAAACCGAAGTATGTCGAAGAACATAGATAGCATCAACACGACAGAAAGTACATTGACTTCTAAGAATTGCATACATATCCCTCATAGATACCCTACCATAAGACGCTACGAGAAAAAACAAAAGCTTCCCCTCTAATTGAATGAAAGGTAGATCTACACAGTCATACACATACCATAAAATAGCTTGTTACACTGTCCGGTGCAAGAATACGATAAGTATAGCGAATATATTGAAGATTGATAGGATTTTTTGAAATTTGTGAAACTTGGTTCTGGCAGACAGAGA
>CAYMRN010000082.1:0-3423 GCA_964392855.1 uncultured Sphaerochaeta sp. | reverse complement strand
CCTCGTCCAAGAGTTCAGACAGCACTTCTGCAGCTCGCGATCTTTCAAGCCCAAAATTATCTCTCACATCTTTTTTGGTAATCTCACGGTTGGTAGCAACATAATCCAATATCTTCTCTATTACGGAAATCTTTTCGTCAACGACTTCCTTCTCAGATTGTAGAGGAAGCACAAGTGTAAAAATATCCCCATCAATTACAACGGGAGTGCTCCCTGCATATATTTTGCTATATTTCTTGATGTTTCTGAACCCCGATCCTAATTCATCCGCCAATCCCATCAGTCTGAACACCCTTGCAATGGTAGGGTTCTTAGGTTCAGGGTTGAAATCATCTATATCTACTCTGCCTATGTATGAAGGATTGGCAGCATTCTTGAAGATTACCGTATCTTTTTCAATGACCAACTTCGAGATATAGGCATCACTATACTCCCTGTGAATGAGAAAATTAACCACAGCCTCCTTGAAAAGCCTGTCCCGAGGAGACACACTCTGGGTATTCTCATCGATATAGAACCCCTTAGAAAGGTGTTTGGCCACAAAGTCCATTATCTTCGTATAAGCCCCTATCAGATTACACTCTACTATCTCACGATCATCAAAACGATCCAGATTTACTTTTCTTACCAAGCAGTCAATATGGTAATGGGGAAGAAAACTTCTGATATATTCCTCTTTCCCAAACAGCAACAATGCGGCTACAGTATACCCTCTCTCACCGCTTTCACTATCATGTTTATAAAACATCTGCGACTTGAGTATTTCGGCATCTGTCTTCATTGCCCAAAGGTTATTAGTATTCACATTGTATGCATAGTCCTTTGCCATTTTGATTGAAGCCATATCAAACCACTCTTCATTTGCATGGACGATTACCCTGTCTTCAGTATTCCTATTAGATTTTCTGGCATACATTTTAGCAATGAGGTTCTGATTGTTTGTTGTATCGTAATCACCATCTTCATTTCTGTCGAAAACCTTGGTGCCGTTCAATCTATGCACACTACTGCTCTCAGGAATGTAGGCATACAGAATGGTTTTATCGTCATAGACGAATTCTTTGAGCTGGATATACAAAGGAGGATTAATCTTTTGGGGATTGTTTTAGGTATTGGCAAACTCTCTTTTGATTCTCTGGATACTATGTAGCTCGACACCGACAACCTCTCCAGAGTCTTTTACTCCTAGAAAAATATACCGCCAAGCCGATTTGAAAAGGAACAGACTGTATCGTATACAGATTGATTCAAAGCTGACTTACATTCCTTGAACTCAACATTCACGCTTTCACTTTTGCTTAAATATTTCCTTATAATCGAATTACCCATGACTCCCTCGGTATTTTGAATCTTGCTCTGTTTCAATGAAATAGTATTCCATTTGCAACTAGTTTACAAATATTTAAGTCTCACTGAAACATGGTTGCAGGTAGAAGCAAGGGCAATCGCACTTCTGCGTTTGCCCTTACTTGCTAAGTTCAATATTGGATTTTCCTTGTTACGTACTACTCTCCCCTACAGCAACTCCAGCAACCTCTCTACAGCCTCTCTGGGGAAGTCCTTGTCCTTGTTCTTTTCAAGCTGCTCCTTCAGGAAAGTCTTGGTAACAGAGTCCTGGGGAAGCATGAAGCCACTCTCACGATAGAGATCCTCTTGGAGAATTCTGTTTGACCTTGCTATTGTTGTTGCAATCTGTTTTACAACAGAATCGCTAGTGCTAGAAGCGATCTCAAGAGCCAGTTTTTCCTGTTTAGCCTTACTCCTTGCTATGGCGCGTAGCTCTCCTACAACAACCCTGCTTTTTTCTGGTTTCTGAGCATAATTCTTAGGAAGAAGAAAGATAGCATGCGAGGGACAGGCATCAACACAGAGGCGACACCCATCAAGACATTTAGATGCGTCTATCTGACCTGTCTCAGTGTCGGTTGCCCCAGTGGGACAGACAAACAGGCAGATGCAATCCTTGGTACAGAGTCGTATGTTTCTTACTGCATGCATCAGATTACCTCCTTTCTGACTGGAAGGATCTTGAAGGAGGGGACCTTACAGACCGGGCAGACGTCGGGCAGCTTATCACCTACATAGACATAGCCGCAGATGTCACAGACATACACGCTGGTATTCTCCAAGAGTGCACTTCCCTGTTTCTCATACCTGCTGAGGAGGCTTTTCAAAAACTTTGTAGCTTTTTCGCCCCATACCAAGGCCCTCAGGGCACCTCGGTCCAGCTCTTCCGACACTGCTTTGCTAGCCTTTGGATATCCTTCAGAAAGATCCTGTTCGATCAGGGAGGAGAGGGCTTCGAAGGTGCTGCCTTCCTGCTCTTTTGTCTGTTCCCCATAATAGGCAGATAGCTTGCCAAACAGGGCAGCCTCCTCTTCTCGCATCTGCTTTGAGCAGGCCTTGGAAAGGTTGGAGCAGACGGCTCGCAACTCCTCTGGCAACATTTCACGCATATCTTCTTCCATGCAAATCTCCTATATCTACGCCATTATAGCATCTTATGACGGGTTCTTGGAAAAAGAGATAAGATTTTTATAAAAATAAGCTCCTGTATAACTCCCTTTGAGACAATGGCATACCAGACCAATACCGCTGTAGAATGGTATACAGTTCTCCTCATTTATGCATAGGTTTGATGATTTAAGCAAATTAGTGGCCAAGAAGTGACGAATTTCTGACAAATGTAAATTTTATATTGGATACTTTTGTCATGGAAACAATAAGGATTGGGGAAGCAATTCGTCAATTGCGCCTTGCACAAAACATGACACAACAGGATCTGATGGATCGGGCATATCTGACAAGAAGCCAGATATACTATATTGAAAAGAACAAAAGGACACCCCGCAAGCAGACGCTGGAAAATATCAGCGCTGCCTTCGGGATGTCCCTATTTGAGTTACTCTCTTACGTTTTTCAGTAGTCGCCCAGCTCTCCGACGCCAAGCATATCATCGATGGATGCCCCAGGGGCCACCATCGGGTAAGCCTTGTCGTCCATAGGAATCTCACACTCGATGACACAGGGAGCGTTGGCGTCCAAGGCCTCTTGCAGGATCTGTCTGGGATCATCGTCCAGACCGATCCTACGACCCTGTATTCCATACGCTTGTGCCAGAACCATCCAATCGGCACCGCCTTCCAGCGTTGTTTCGCTGTAATGGTTGTCAAAGAAGAGTGTCTGCCACTGGCGCACCATACCCAAGGTGTGGTTATTCATCAACAGGATTATCACAGGAAGGTTATAGCGTGCAATGGTTGCAAGCTCATTGCAGTTCATCCCGAAGCTTCCGTCCCCTGCCACATTGACTACCCTGCTCTTGGGGTTGCCCACCTGGGCTCCGATCGCAGCCCCTGTCCCATACCCCATGGTTCCGAGCCCTCCGCTGGCCAAGAAATGTCCGGGCTGTACCTGCTTGAG
>CAYMRN010000081.1:0-7184 GCA_964392855.1 uncultured Sphaerochaeta sp. | reverse complement strand
AAATCCCATTCCATGACCATTGCCCAGTATGGGCACCTGTTCGGTGAGACGGCTGTGGTGGTGGGGAAACGAAAGGCCAAGACGTTGAGGATGTTGGCTTCTGTGGTTGTCTCTGCAGGTAAACCCGAAGGCGTCGTACTATCCATCAACGACATGACTGAACTGAAAAGGCTAGAGAATATCCGAAAGGAATTTGTTGCCAATGTCTCTCATGAGCTAAAGACTCCCATCACTTCGATCGCGGGTTTCTCTGAAGCTCTGCTGGAACCTGCCCAACAGCAAGACCAGCAGCACTTCTTGCGCATCATCAATCGTCAGGCCGTCCATATGCAACATATAGTTGAGGACTTGCTACTGCTTTCCAGTCTGGAGCAACAAAACGCCTCGCCGGTCAAGACTTGGACGATGGCAAGCCAAATCCTTGAGGAAACCCAAGAACAGTGTCAGTATCGTTTTGAGGAGAAGGGCAGTAGGCTGACCATCACCCTCATCAATCCACATGATTTGGAGCTGTTCGTCAATGGCATGCTCATCGTGCAGGCCTTGACGAACCTGGTTATCAACGCCCTTACCTATTCTGAGGCTGGCTCTGAAGTTATTCTTACCCTGATACTAAATGAGGATACTGCTCTATTCACTATCCAGGATGAAGGTATTGGTATTCCCAAAGAAGACACTCAGAGAATTTTCGAACGATTCTATCGTGTGGATGCAGGGCGAAGCAGAAGCCAGGGGGGCACAGGCCTTGGCCTCTCGATTGTCAAGCATATTGTTGCTGTCCATGGAGGGGTAGTTTCAGTGAATAGTGTAATTGGCAAAGGGAGCACATTCACCATTGAACTGCCTCGAAGCACGTTGGCCTTGAACGAAATGAAGGCAAAAAGTGATTCCCTCTACCGATTCTGACAAATTCTTCAGCTCATCGGTGCTCCAGATGGCCCTTGTTTCGGACCATTGAGACGGGGCCTCTGGCCCTTTTCCATATAGACGATCCAACGGCAGATGGTAGTCACATGGTCTCCCATCCTCTCCATCTCCTTAGTAAGGTAGAACAGGTTCAATATGCGCTCCATCTCCTTTTCATTGGTGGGCTTGAGAGCGAACAGGTCTCTGTTCAGCTCATCCCTCGCCTTGTCCATCTGGTCATCCATTGCTGCCACTTGCATTGCTTTTTTTGCCTTCACATCAATGAAGGCCTCCACGGCTTTCCTTGTCATGGTTGCCCCCAACAGGGCCATCTCGCTGATTCGTTCGACAAAGGGAATGAAGAGCTCCTGCTCTTCACTGCTTGTCATTTTTGCAAGGTGGGCGGCATGGTCCCCCATGCGTTCCAGGCTGGAGACTATCTTTATTCCTGCGATGATGTGGCGCATATAATGGCCATAGGGGGCCTCGCTGACTAACAGCCTTACCCCATCATTTTCCACCATCTCCTGTAGCTGGTCGATGAACCAATCATTGGCGATCACTTTCTTTGCCAACAGGATATCATGGTTGCGAAATGCATGCTGAGCTTGCAAGATGGCTTCTTCCACTCTGTTTACCATCTGGATCAACATCTCCTGAAAAAACTGCATCTTTTCATCCAATAAACTGGTCTGTCTGTGTTTCATAGCTACTGCCCCTTATGCGTATCAACCGAATTTTCCTGAAATATACTCTTCTGTTCTTTTGTGACCCGGGTTGAGGAATAGCTGCTCAGTCGGAGCATATTCCTGCAAAAAACCGGTTCTTTGCTTATCCACCATGAAAAAGGCCGTGTGGTCGGAAACCCTGGAGGCTTGTCCCATGTTGTGTGTTACAATGATGATGGTGTAGGAAGCCTTCAGCTCCTGGATAAGTTCCTCGATTTTTCCTGTTGCAATTGGGTCCAAAGCGGAAGCTGGCTCATCCATAAGGATGACCTCAGGCTGTACAGCGATTGTGCGGGCGATACACAGCCGCTGTTGTTGCCCTCCACTGAGGCGCAAGGCATTCTGCTTTAGCTTGTCTTTCACCTCTTCCCACAGGGCGGCCGATCGGAGACTGGTCTCGACCAATTCATCATAGTCCCCCTTGAAACCGTTGATCCTCGCTCCCCAGGCGATGTTCTCAAAAATAGACTTGGGGAAGGGGTTGGGCTTCTGGAAGACCATGCCGATTTTTCTTCGGATCAGGACTGGATCCACATCCTTTGCATAGAGGTCATGTCCATTAAATAGGACCTCTCCTTCTATACTGGCGCCTCTGATCATGTCATTCATCCTGTTGATGCTTCGTAGCACTGTACTTTTTCCACACCCTGAGGGTCCGATGAATGCAGTCACCTGCCGTTCATAGATATCCAGGGAGACGTCCTTGACGGCAAGGAAGGTGCCGTAGCTGATATTGACATTTTTCAGGGCAATGGTGGTTTTCTGTTGCTGGGGGAGGGCTGTTCTCTCAAACCCTAGGCCCAAGGCCTCTGCTAAGTTACTGGTATTCATAATTCCAACCTTTTTTTCTTTGATAGTTTGTCACGGGTGTAGATCGCCAGACTGTTCATAACCATGAGGAGGATCAGAAGGGCGATGATGGCAGCCCCCGCCAAATTGCGGTAGGCTCCCTGTGGTCTTGCCGACCACTGGTATATCTGGATAGGAAGCGTTGTAAACTTGGAAAAGATCCCTGTCGGATCGACACTAATGAACGTGGAGGCTCCGATGACCACCAGTGGCGCAGTTTCCCCCAGTGCACGGGAGAGTGCAAGTATGGTTCCTGTAAGTATGCGTTCCCCACAGGCAGGAAGCACCTGGTACCAGATGGTCTGCCATTGTGTTGCCCCTATCCCATAGCTGCTCATTCGCAGAGAAGCGGGTATGGCCTTCAAAGCCTCCTGCGTATTGATGATTATGATCGGAAGGACGAGCAGGCCCAGGGTCAATCCTCCTGATAGGATGGTCCTTCCATTGGCGGTGGAATCTGTCAGGGCTGAAAACATTGACCCGCTGGTAAAACTCTGCATCGCCCTGACGAAGACGGCAAGTCCGAGCAATCCGTAGATGATGGAAGGCACAGCACTGAGGTTGAAGATATTCAGCTGTAGGAGCCTGTTGATCCTGTTATCGTGTGCATATTCCTGCAGGTATATTGCGGCCCCCACTCCTATGGGAAAGGCAAAGAGAAAGGTTATGAGGATTATCCACAGGGAGCCGAGCAATGCCGTGCGTATGCCAGCATGCAGGGGGTCGGCACTCTGGTCAGCCAAGAAGAACTGTGGGTTTATCCAGCTTTTGAAGGTCAGGTACGAGCCGTTTTCAGACAAGCTGTATGCTTCGATGGTCCTTGTCTGGGTCAGGGAGTCCCATAGGCCCCAGGTTTTCAATACCTTTGGCTTGATGACATATTGCTCGAGTAAGGATACGAGGTCGTGATAACTTCGTTGTGCTAGGGGTTTTTCAGACTCCACCCTTCTGAGGATACCGCTGGAAAGGTTGGCTTTCGCTGCATTTTCTAGCTCAGTGCGAGAAAATTCCTTGATTAAGGTTTTTCCTTCTATCAAGGATGAAGGCTCAACTTCGTTGCGTAGGGCTACGTATCCGAATGTGGAGTCGATTACCGACAAGAGCAGCAGCAGAAGGAAGAGAATGGCTAGGGTGATGGCGAAGAGAAAGACGACTTGCCAGATCAATCCGATTTTCTTGCGTTTGTTCATAAGTACATTGATGTCGGAATCAGTGCCGAACAGGGTTTGTGTCTGCATATCAGTCATACTCCTGGTGAAATAGGCTGGAAATCTTGCGAGATGTCAGATTTAGGGTGAAGGTGATGATGAACAGTATCAGTCCGAGTGCGAAGATGCTGTTGTAGTCGATTGAGTTATAACTCACATCACCTCCACTGATTCGTACGATGTAGCCGGTGATGGTCTCAGCGGCCTCAAAGGGGTTGGCTGTCAGCTTGGGGCCAGCTCCAGCTGCCAATGCTACGATCATGGTCTCCCCGATGGCTCGGGAAAGGGCGAGTAGGAAAGTTGCCGACAGGCCACTCAAGGCAGCGGGGATGA
This sequence comes from uncultured Sphaerochaeta sp., assembly GCA_964392855.1. Taxonomy (GTDB): domain Bacteria; phylum Spirochaetota; class Spirochaetia; order Sphaerochaetales; family Sphaerochaetaceae; genus Sphaerochaeta. The sequence goes on along the minus strand of CAYMRN010000081.1, from coordinate 3,160 downwards.
CTACCTTGAACGTAGTCTCGATCTTGGTGCCCCCCAATGCATAGGAGGCAAGGCGAAGGTCCTTTGGGACAGCACTTATAGCATCTTCTGCCATGGTTGCGATCATCGGCAAGACTAAAATGCCGATGACCAGCCCTGCCGAGGCTGTATTGTAGATCTCCACGTTTGCCTTTCCAAAAATGGTGCGAAGTAGTGGAGTCATGAAGGTAAGTGCGAAGTACCCATATACAATGGTGGGAATCCCAGCCAAGACCTCAAAGGTCGGTTTGAGGATACCCCTAGATCGGTCAGTTGCATATTCTGAGAGGTATATGGCTACAAACAGGCCAATGGGCATCCCAACAGCCATGGCTATGATGCTGGTTGTCAGCGTGGCGTTCAACAGGGGGCGAATTCCGAATAGTCCGATCATTGGTTGCCATTTCTTTGCTGTAAGGAAGTCCAGCAAACGAACGGCAGGATCAGAGAAGAACAGGTAGGATTCCCGTATCAGGATGAAGGCGATGCCGACGGTGATGAGTATCGAGAGCATGGCAAATAGGAAGAGTGTGGTCTCGATGATTCTTTCGTGTATCCTTTTTCTTTTGCCAAAAGGATGTATAGGTCGTTCATGCATAGTTGATAGTGTCCTTTTTCAAAGAGAGAGTAAAAGAAAGAAAACGAAAGTAATAATGAGAGAAGCACGGAAGACTCTTCCGTGCTCTCCTTGCGAATAGAAGGTTCATACCAGGCCCTTCATTGCTTCAAGCCAGAGAGAACGGCCTTTTTGCATTGCTTCGTCATGGGCCGGGAAGTACCCGACTTTCTCTATCTCTTCGTTGACATAGCTTAGGTAGAAGTCTATGAAGGCTGCAACTTGAGGCTTGCTTCTCATGATGGAGGCGTCGCTGTAGAGGTAAAGGGGTCGCGCAAGGGGGTAGGTGCCGTTATCGACATTTGCTGAACTGGCTTCGATGCCTTCGATACTGAGGATGTTCAAAGATGCTGCATTCTCTGCAAAGTAGGCATATCCGAAGAACCCAATACCGTAGGGGCTTCCTTTGATGCCCTGCACGAGGATATTGTCATCCTCACTGAGCTGTAGGTTGCTTGCTGTCAGCATTGGTTTAGGGTTTTTTTCGAAAACCTCTTCGCTGAAATAGTCGAAGGTTCCACTATCGGTACCGGGGATGAAGCGTTGGATTGGTTCATTTGGCCATGTTGGGTTAACTTCCGACCATGTTTTGGCTGTACTGAATACTTTTGCCAATTCTTGTTTGGTCAGATTTTTGACAAAGGTGTTCTGCTTGCTGACAACCACTGCCAAGGCATCGGTACCGATTCGAAATTCCAAGGGAACACGGTCGATACGCAAAGCACTTGCTATCTCCTTATCCTTGATGGGTCGGCTTGCATTGGCAATATCGGTCTCACCTGCAACAGCAAAGCGTTCAAATCCAGCACCTGAGCCGATGGAATCGATGGTGATGGAGCCTGAGTACCCCTCTTCGATAAATCGTTCTGCCATACGTTCAGAGAGGGGATAGACTGTAGAACTGCCGGCAGTGATGATGTTTCCCGTAACCAAGAGGGGGTTCACCCCAGGCAATCCATTGTCAAGAGTGCCTTCAACCCAGGCGAAGGTATTCGACGGGGCTGCAGCCTGTTCGGTCTTACCCCCAGCAGCAAGAGGCGAAAGAGTTACTAGTAATGCCAGGATGATACTCAATACGTGTGAAATTTTCATGGTTTCCTCCATATTTGGAACTTTGATGTCCAAACCATACTTCCAAGATATGAGAAAAGTATTCAGAGACTGTTAATAGTGTATGAGTTTGCAGAAGACAGTGCACAAAATATTTGGTGGAGCCTTTTCGATCTGGGTAGATACTCCATAAGGATATTCTTGTTTGTTGACCTGTTTGATCGCTTAAGCTGTGCTTGATAAACTCCAGTCATTAAGCTTGGCTTCCCCCTGAAACGAGTGCACTATTTGGTTGTCCATAGCATCTAAGGTAACCGATGCTGTAGAAATCTTGAGCTGATGAAGGTTTCATTGTACCTGTCCCTCTTTCGAGAGTATGGACGTTATTCTTTTTTCTGAACTTTACTGTCTCTTGTAACTCTTTTTGTAGGGCTGCTTTTCCATTTCACAAGGGGACAAGCACTTTGGGTAGGGTATCTTGTTGTGTGGATGACAGTGAACTTGAGAAGAAGCAGCCTTGATGATAGGAAGAAGAGTCTTGTTGAAAATGTGAACTAAATGCCTGATGCGGAAACTGAAAACAAGGAGGTTTCCATGGTCATGCAATATAGAGGAAGTTATAGCTTTCAGATGCAACAGATGCTTACCTCTCTTTCCCAGGACAGCGTCAGTGAATTTGTGATCGCCATCTGGTTGGCCTGCAAGTTGCTATAGTGGTTGTTGAGTCTTTGGCTTAGGCAATTTCCTTCATGAGTCGTTCCAGAGGTCCCTTATATTGTATAAACCTGTTGACAGGACAGCAAAAGTATTCTCATAGTGCAGGTATGAATATCGAAACAAGCGAGAATTTGACCGTTGAACGGTGGCAACGTGTTCTGGACTTCTCCCGTAAGAAGGAAACCCCTTTTCAGGTGATTCTTTCCGACGTGATAGAGGAGAAATACCACGAGCTTCAAGAACATCTGCCCTTCGCCCGCATCTATTATGCGGTGAAAGCTAACCCGAATCCACAAGTGCTCTCATTGCTAGCTCGTTTGGGCTCTAATTTTGATGTTGCTTCGGTCTATGAGCTTCGAAGGCTCCAAGAACTGGGGGTGAGTGCTGACAGGCTAAGCTGTGGTAACACGATAAAAAAGTTTGACCATATCAAGGAGTTCTATCAGGCGGGTATCCGCCTGTTTGTCACCGACAGTGAACTTGATCTTAGGAATATTGCGTTGGCAGCTCCCGGGTCCAAAGTCATGGTGCGCTTGATGGCAGAAGGGGGTCTGACCGCTGATTGGCCCCTGTCACATAAGTTCGGTTGCAGCCCTGACCTTGCTGGCGATTTGCTGGTACTGGCGCGAAAGCTGGGTTTGGAACCTTATGGTCTTTCCTTTCATGTTGGGTCGCAACAGCGTGATATCACTGCCTGGGACACAGCCCTGTCAAAGGTGAGCTATTTGTTCTCCTGGCTTAGGGAGAACGAAGACCTTA
>CAYMRN010000080.1:0-7199 GCA_964392855.1 uncultured Sphaerochaeta sp. | reverse complement strand
CTGATGCTTTGCAGCGCCTGCATTACCCCATCACGGGTAACGCCAAGATTCTTCAAAGCCTTACTGGCGGGGCATGCGTCATCGAGGATGGCAAGCAGGATATGTTCCGCACTTAAAAACTCATCCTTGAATTCCGAGGCTATCTTGTCTGCAGCATACAGCTGGTTTCCCAAGGCTGCGGAGATGCTGCGCTTGACACTGCCCCCATATGCTTTAGGCAGTCGGTCAGCAAGATCTTCCAAGGCAACCTGGATCTGTCTGGGTGGAACTCCCAGCCGCTCGAACAGCGGAGAGAGCAATCCTTCTTTCTGATTGAGCAGGGCAAGCAGGAGATGCTCACTTGTGATCTCCGCACTCCCTCTCTCATTCGCCAAGATATCGGCATCACCGACTGCCTGACGAAGCTTGATGGTCATTTTGTCTATATTCATATATTTTCCTCACTATTTTGATATGAGGCAACAAACCCATAAAGGGTCTTTTCCTGTACATCTGAAATATACTGAGAAAATGTTCTGTCGACTAGGAACGGTTTACAACTGGGGTTGTTTTCGGCTGTCCATTGAAAAATTCCAGATAGTTGGCAACCAACTCCTTGGAGAGCTCCATTTCAAAGGTATCAAGGAATGCCACCTGGAAACAGGAGGATTCAAGCAGTAACAGAATATGGTTGGCTACCTTGTTGATGTCGCAAGGGATGATATCACCGTTGCTTATGCCTACCCGCAGAAGACGCTTGAAAAGGATGGTGAGCTTGGCAGTCCTTCTCATGACTATCTCATTGAAATCACGTCCCTCTTTCTTCATCTGGAGCATCACATCCACCAAGGAAGTCAGCTCTCCTTCATGATCTGATGCCGTGTCCATGATCTCAGAACATATCCGCTTGATCCTATCCATGTAGTTATCATCCGACGACCAGGCCAAGGAGGCATATTTTGCAAACATGCGTCCGGTAACCAGTTTCACCGCATAGTAGTAGATCTCTTCCTTGTCCTTGAAATACTGGTAGATGGTAGGTCGGGATATCCCACACTCCTGTGCAATGAGAGAGAGGTTTGAATCACGATACCCTTCGCGTCCGAATACTTTCAACGCGGTCTGCAGTATCTTTTCTTTTCTTGCCTCATGATCAATCTTCTTGGGCATGCTCTAAAATCCCCCTAAACCTATCTGTACGCTATTGTTATATTACACTATACCATTATACTGTAAAAAACACTATATTATTGAGGGATTTTTATGTCCATACTATCAGCACTTTCAGCCGCTATATCCATACTATTGGCTATTGTTATTATAAGAACACTCCTTCTCCGTCAAAAAAGAAGTGAGAGCCCCTCACCAAGCCCCCTCCCGAACGCAACCCCTGCCATAGAGAAGCTCCAAGGGGCCATCACCTGCAAAACAGTGAGCCGTGGCAAGGAGGGCGAGACAGACTGGGACCAATTCAACCAGCTGGCCTCCTATCTGGCTGAAGCCTTCCCACTTTGCGAAAAATACCTGAAAAGGGAGAGCGATTCACCTTTCAACCTCATCTACTGCTTTACAGGCGAAGATACCACAGAGCTTCCCGGCCTGCTGACAGCACACCAGGATGTGGTCTTTGCCAACGAGGAAGAGTGGACCCATCCCCCCTTTGCAAAAACCCTGGAGGGAGGATATGTCTGGGGAAGGGGAAGCTTTGACTGCAAGCTGCAGCTCATAGCGATCCTTGAGGCCTTTGAACAGCTGTTGCAACAGAACAAGAGACCTAGGCGGACCTGGTACGCTGCCTTTGGCTGTGATGAAGAGGTAAATGGGGGAACGAAAGGGGCAACTCTCATAGCCGATCAGTTTCAACGGATGGGTCTCTCCTTCTCCCTCCTCCTTGATGAGGGTGGGGTTGTCTCTGAGAACTATATCAAGGGGATCGAGCGTCCCATAGCAGTTGTCGGAGTTGCAGAGAAGGGGTATATGGACACGACACTGAGCTGCAGGCGCCAAGCTGGGCACTCCAGCACACCTCTAGTGCCTACTGCGTTAGGCAAGATAGCAGAAGCTGTATCAGCCATTGAGAAGAGCAGGCAGAGAGCGAGGATAACCAAGCCCGTCGAGGCGATGCTCAGGAATATCGGAGAGGAGGCCCCCTTCCCCTTCGCCCTGCTCTTTCTCAATCTCTGGCTTACCAAGCCCCTGATCAAGGCAATCTTCTCCAAGAATCCCACGCTGAACGCTCTCATCCGAAGCACAAGCGTACCTACCATGGTCCAGGGAAGCGACAAAAGCAATGTCATAGCACAGAGTGCGACAGCTGTGGTCAATACACGCCTGCTAGCTGGTGATGACCAAAAGAGCATCCTCAAGCACCTTAGGGGCGTACTAGCGGATGACGAGGTCTCCTTGTCTGTCAGCCGCTATGAAGGGCCATCAGAAGAGTCCCCCACTACTGGCCAAGCGTTCGGCCAAATCAAAAAAACCATCACCCAGATATTTCCCGATGCCATCGTCACCTCGTATTTGATGTTCGGCGCAACTGATGCAAGCAAGTACCAGGGACTCTCAAAGCAAATATACCGTTTTACCCCTGTACAGATGGACAGGACCGAGGTGCAGAGAATGCATGGCCCTGATGAGCGGATCCACACTGACAACATAGGCAAGGCCGTAGCCTTCTTTCTCGCTCTCCTTGAGAGCTGGTAGCACACCGCAAAAGGGCCCCGCTGAAATTGCGGGGCCTCTCTGTACAGGATGGGTTGCCTATTATTTTTTCTTGATCTTCACTTCAATGCTCTTGGGCTGCGCCACTTCCTTCTTGGGAAGGGTCACCGTAAGCACTCCGTTGGCGAATTCGCCTTCAATCTTAGCCTCGTCCACATCCTCAGGAAGGGAGAATGCGCGCTCGAAGCTCTGCGAACGTCGCTCACAGATAAGAAGCTTCTTGCCATCCTTCTCTTCCTTGGTGGTCTGCTTGCTTGAACTCAAGCGAAGCACGTGTTTCTCGATGTTGACCTTTACATCTTCCTGCTTATACCCGGGCAGTTCAGCCTCTAGGATGTAGGCCTTGTCTGTTTCGGTAATGTCTACAGGAGGAATTTTCGATGGGGTAAGACCCCAGTCTCCCAGCATGTTGCTGAAAAGCGAATCGAAGGGCGTCACCATCGGTGTCCGATAATTGTTTCTTGTAGTAAGATATGCCATTTGTACACCTCCATGTGTTTATCTATCTATATATGTAATCCCTTTCGGGTTTCACTAATATAGATGCATAAAGCGTGCCAACTTTAAATATCTGTACTTTAAGCCATGTATATAGGGAAAAAGAGTAGATCTCACCTACGAAATATCGATTTCAACACCCATTGGAAGCCTCACAAACCTCCAATGGGTCAAACTGCACAGCCAGGGAGGAACTCCTCCATCTAAACGTATCAAAATGACACACTAGGGGAAAATACCTGCAAAAACAGGGCTTTTGACCCTTCTAGAGCTTGTCGCTCATCGTTGCCACCATGACTGCCTTGATGGTATGCATCCTGTTTTCCGCCTCATCAAAGACCACAGAGTGCTTGCTTCTGAAGACTTCGTCAGTGACTTCTAGTTCGGTAAGACCATACTGCTCATAGATCTGACGCGCTACTGTGGTATTCAGGTCATGGAAGGAAGGGAGGCAGTGCTCAAAGATTACCTCCTCATTTCCTGATGCCTGCAAAAGGTCCATCGTCACCTGATAGTCCCTCAGCAGGGCTATCCTGCTTGCTGTCTGGTCCTCTTCGCCCATCGAGACCCAGATATCGGTGTAGATGATATCAGCGCCCTTGACCGCTTCATACGGATCTGTGCTTGTTGTTATGACAGATCCTGTCTTTTCAGCTATCGGCTCAAGCTCAGCGAGCAGCTCCACTGAGGGAAAAAGCTCCAAGGGGGCGCCAATGCTGTACTGCATACCAACTTTGGCAGCCCCTATCATCAGGGCATTGGAGACATTATTTCTTCCATCACCTATGTAGGCCATCTTCATCTTGTCCAGAGGCTTTCCTGTATGCTCCATCGCAGTGAGGAAATCTGCAAGCACCTGGGTGGGATGGTCATCATCGGTGAGGCCGTTCCAAACAGGCACTCCACTGTGGAGGGCGAGTTCTTTGATGACGCGCATGGCGAAGCCACGGTACTCGATACCGTCATACATGCGGCCAAGCACCTTTGCAGTATCCTCGATGGACTCTTTTTTACCCATTTGGCTATTGGTAAGGAAGGTCACTTGGGCCCCTTCGTCAAAAGCAGCAACCTCAAAGGAACAACGTGTCCTTGTTGAGGTCTTGTCGAAGATCAGGACAATGTTCTTCCCTTCCAGCAAAGGCCCCTCGAGTCTTCTAGAGTATGCCTTCTTCTTCTTTTTGGCCTTGAGCTCCTTTGCCAAGTCCAGAAGATAGTGTATCTCCTCTGTAGTATAATCCTTGAGTGTGAGAAAGCTTCGGCCTTTGAGCGTTATCCCTGTTTTCATGCTGCCCTCCGTTATGTGGGAAAAGAATACATATTCATGCAGCAAATAGCAACAAGACTGCATATGTATGCAAAATAATTTTCTTATAATTTGATGAAAAAGCCCCCCAACACAAGGAAGGAGGGCCAGATTTGCTTGAAATGAGGTTATTTGGTTACGAGCACCACTTCTCCGTTCACATACTGCTTGGCGACATATGCCTTGATCTTATCACCACGGAGGGCCTTTACCAGCGCTACAACGCGAGGGTCATTCTCATCACCTTGCCTAACTGCCACGACATTGACGTAGGGACTATCAGCGCCTTCTACCAGCAGGCCGTCGCGGGTTGCGATAAGACCGGCTGGGATGGCGTAGTTACCATTGATGATGGCTGCATCCACATCCTGCAGTACACGGGGAAGGGAGGCAGCTTCAATCTCACGGAACTTCAGGCCCTTGGGGTTCTTTGCAATATCCATGGGTGTTGCATCAAGACCTGCATTGGCAACTAGGGTGAGAAGTCCTGCACTCTCCAGCAGGAGAAGGGCTCGCCCTTCGTTGGTGGGGTCATTGGGGATTGCAATGGTCGCACCCTGGGGCAGGTCGGTGATGTCCTTGTGCTTCTTTGAGTAGAGGGCAAAAGGCTCAACATGGATGCCTCCAGCATTTGCCAGGTGATACCCACGGTCATTGTTGAAGGACTCGAGGTAGGGGATATGCTGGAAGAAGTTCGCATCAAGCTCGCCTGTCTCAAGGGCTTCGTTGGGTGTCACATAGTCTGTAAACTCACGAATTTTAAGAGTGATGCCTTGGGCTGCAAGGTCCTCAGCAACAAGGTTGAGAAATGCAGCGTGGGGCTCGGGTGTCGCGCCAACAGTCAGGACGTTGGCAGACTGTTCCTTTGTTCCGGCAGCAAATAGGCTTGCCGCCACGAGTATCACCAATACGATGGTCAATGTTTTTTTCATATTTTCTCCTTCTCTCGGCGAAGACGAGAGGTTTGCACACACAGTGTCAGCGCTTGGCCAACAGATGGGAACTGATCTTGTTGCCGATCACCTGGATGATCTCTACGAGCACCAGGATGATTATTACTGCAACAACCATAACATCTCCACGGAAGCGTTGGTATCCATAACGGATGGCAAGGTCTCCCAGGCCTCCTCCTCCGATAGCACCTGCCATGGCAGAGTATCCGATGAGGTTGATTATTGTCAGGGTAACTCCACTGACAAGCGAGGGCAGGGCTTCCGGGATAAGAACTTTTCGAATAATTTGCCAGTTGGTAGATCCCATTGCGCGGGCGGCCTGAACGACCCCCGGATCCACCTCCTTAAGCGCGGTCTCAATCACTCGAGCCACGAACGGTGCTGCCGCAATGGACAGCGGTACGATGGTAGCGGCAGTGCCGATACTGGTTCCAATAAGAATCCTTGAGAGGGGAAACAGCAAAATCATAAGTATGATGAAAGGGAACGAGCGCAGCACGTTCACTATCCTACCCAGGACATTGTTGAGAAGCGGCCTGGGGATGATCCCCCCTTGTTCTACACCACTGGTAATAGAGAGGAGAATTCCCAAAGGAAGCCCCATCAAAAGGGAGAAGAGCGTAGAGAACAGAACCATGCTCAGCGTCTGTCCTGTCGAATTCAGGACAAGTATCCAAAGTTTACCCATCACTTGCCCTCCTCTTCTACAAGAACGCCCTGGCTTTTCAGTGCTCCAATGGCCTTCTTCTTGATAGCTTCATCTCCACTTATGTCTACAACCATAGTACCGATTTCCACTTCCCCAACCTTCTGCACACCACCTGCACGTATGTTGAACTCGACTCCAAGATCGCGGGATATCCTGCTGAGGATTGGCTGGTCTGTGGTATCCCCTCGGAACCGAAGGGTATAGGTCCCTTTTTTCTTTGACCACTGCACCATCTTGTCATCACGGGAGGCGCCTTCATCCACTCCTACAAGGTGCGCAAGGAAATCCTTGGTCACCTCACTGCTGGGATTGGCAAAAATATCCGTTACAAATCCCTGTTCGACCACCTTCCCATCATCGAGGACCGCTACCTGCTCACAGGCATCGCGGACGACCTCCATCTGGTGGGTGATCATGACGACAGTGAGGGACATCTTTTTCTGTATCTCTTTCAACAGGGAAAGGATCGAATGGGTAGTCTGGGGGTCAAGGGCGCTGGTAGCTTCATCACAGAACAGTATGTCCGGATTACAGGCCAAAGCCCTCGCTATGGCAACCCGTTGCTTCTGTCCTCCACTGAGGGTGCTGATAGGAGCCTTTCCCCTCCCCTCAAGGGCTACAAGAGCAAGCAGCTCATCCACCCTCTTCCTGATGAACCCCTTGTCCATTCTATTGATCTCTAAGGGATAGGCGATATTCTCTTCTGCATTCCTTGAAGAGAAGAGGTTGAAGTTCTGAAAGATCATGCCGACCCTTCTTCTGCGTTCGATCATCCCACGCTTGGGAAGGTTGTCCACACGTACGTCATCAAAATAGACTTCGCCTTCGTCAGGACTCTCCAATAGGCTGATGAGCCGCACCAATGTTGACTTGCCCGCTCCACTTTTGCCGATGATACCATAGATTGTGTTGGAAGGTATGGAAAGGCTCACCCCTTGTACGGCATGCAGATTACCATAGGATCGGTGTAAGTTGTGTAACGTAATCTGCATAAATATACCTTCCATACTCAATGAATTGCTACCATCATAGTAAA
>CAYMRN010000079.1:0-7208 GCA_964392855.1 uncultured Sphaerochaeta sp. | reverse complement strand
AACCATTGGCAGACCGGGTATTAGTGAAGATCGAAGAGGTGCAAGAGAAGACCGCAAGCGGAATTTACATTCCCCAGACTGCACAGGAAAAAACCCAGATTGGGAGCGTCGTTGCAGTAGGCGAAGGGACTGACAAGGTCAAGATGACCGTAAAGGTCGGAGACAAGGTCATGCACGACAAATATTCCGGTACATCAGTCAAAGCTGATGGAGAGGAGTTTTTGATCCTCAACATGAAGGATGTCCTGGCTATCATCGAATAGCACCATCCTCTTAGGAGTCAAAAAAGGTGGAGTTGGTTACCAACACCACCTTTTTTGTTTCTTTTACGTTTTCATGGTTCTCTGTATGAGCCTGGGGCTTGTATTTTTACCCCTGACCTTTTTCTTTTTTCCATGCTCATATCTCTTGGGTTTCTTCTCACACGTCTTGATTCCCAAGCCAACACCAGCACTATCAGCAAACAGAGTCTAAGCACCAAACCAAACTGCCGTTATTTTCAGTCTGCATACAAGAAGTTCTCTATCTTGTCACAGATGGTGGCTGTCTCCGTCTCAGGATGGAAGCTCTCAGGCAGCGAGCGCATCATGAACACCCCGTAATTCTTCTTGATGACACGGCTGTCCAGGATTAGGACAACTCCCCTATCCACTGTGTTTCGCATCAGGCGCCCAAAGCCCTGCTTCAGCTTCATGGTAGCTTCCTTGAGGGCAAGGTGGTAGAAGCCGCTGCTACCGCTGTTGTCCAGGGCGTCACAGCGTGCCTTGAAGACAGGGTCGGTAGGGACACTGAAGGGAAGCTTGACGATAATGACCATGCGCAAGGTATCCCCAGGAGCGTCCACCCCTTCCCAGAAGGAGGAGGTCGCAAACAGCGTGCTGTCCTTATCAGCTATGAATCGGTTGAGCAGGGAGTAGCGGTCCATGTCCCGTTGGCAGAGAAGATCCAGCTTCTCCTTCTCAAAGCGTGGCCTGAGCCTCTCGCTCACCTTCTGCAACATCGTATAGGAGGTGAACAGGACCAGGGCCCCTCCTCCGGAGGAGAGGACAGCAGAGAATACCGTCTCACACATATAGGATACGTACTGCTCCTCATGCTCCTTGGAAGGCAGGGGGGCATCGCTGGGGGTAAGCAGCAGCAGGCGGTTCTGATAATCAAAGGGCGAGGAGAAGGTTGATTTCCGATAGGGCCGTATCTCATCGTAGGGAAGACCTACCCTGCTTCCCCAGAAGGCAAAGTCATCATTCAGATCCAAGGTGGCTGAGGTACATATCACCGTGGCTAGCTTCTTGAACAGGGCTTCCACCAGGATGGGTGCTATCGAAAGGGGTGTGATGCAGACCTCAACCGAACGGATGTTCCTGTAGGACTCGGCATTGAACCAGTGCACCTCATCACCCCAAGCGGGGAAGTTGCAGAACTGGGAGAGCACTTCACTCATCTGTGCGATCCTTGTCCCACGAACCATCAGCTCATTCACTTTTGTCGCATACTCCTCAGGAGCTTTCTGGTGCTCAATGAAGTGCCCTATCTTGGCAGCAAGACGGCCGCTGGCCTGGGCTACCTTGGTCGCCTGGGCGACAAACTCGCCTAGGCGGTGCTGTTGCTCAGCCTTGATGAGCACAGGCTGGAAGTTGTTCTTCTGAAATACCGCCAAGAGATACTGGTCCAAGGTACCCACTTCCCCACTGAGCAGGTGAATGTCATCACGTATGCGGTCAAACAGATCAGGTTCGGGAGAGAACTCCCCTAGCTGGTCCAACAGTGACTTGGAGGCAAACTTGCCCGAGCGCTGGATCCAGGAGATCTGGCGAAGCATCTCCTTGGAGGAGTACTCTGCGGTAAAATAACTGGAGGCATTCTGCTCGATGTTGTGCGCCTCATCTATGATGAGCCGGTTATAGGAGGGCAGGACCGCCTCCTCATCAAAGCCGATGTCGCTCTCATGGCGGCTACGCGCATCGGTAAACAGAAGGTGATGGTTGCTGATGATGATCCTCGCTTCCTTTATCTTCTGCTTTGCCTTGAAAAAGAAACACTCCTTGAAATACTCACACTTGTGCGAGTTGCACAGGTCCCCGTCACAGAGGACTTCAGCCCAAAGCTCTCCAAGCCTGCCTGGATAATCACTGCGCAGGCCGGTCTCTGTCGTCATAGCCCACTCGTTGAGCTGATACAGTTCGCTCTGAGGGTCCTGGGCAAGGAGTGAGGCGTCATTGCGCACTGCGATGAACCGCTGTAGGCAGAGGTAATTGCCCCTGCCGACAGCCAAGGCTGTCTTGCACGAGAGATTCAGGATCTTGAAGAGCATCGGGATGTCCTTCTCATAGAGCTGTTTCTGCAAGTTGATGGTGGAGGTGGCGATGACGGTCCTCTCATCGGTTTCCTGCATCGCATGATAGAGGGCGGGTACCAGATAGGCAAAGGATTTGCCTATGCCTGTGCCAGCCTCAATGGCAGCTAAGGCATGCGTATCATAGCATTGACGTACCATGTCCGCCATAAGGAGCTGGCCTTCACGGTACTCGTAGGAGGAGAAGCGCTTTTCCAAGCTCCCTCCCTTGTCAAAGATCTGGTAGATGTCATTCTTGGTCAATTTGGTATTCCTGTAGCTTCCTATGCAGTGTCTTGCGTCCGATACCCAATGTCTCAGCAGCGCGGGTCTTGTTCCCGCCATGCATGACCAACGTTGAGAGTATCAGCTGCTTTTCAGCCTCGGCGAGGGTAATGCCAACCTCAAGGGAGAGTTGTGTGGACTTGTCAGCAAGTCGTATTGAGGAGGGAAGATCCTCAACTTCTATCACAGAAGAGCGAGAGAGCACAACAGCACTCTCAATGGAGTTGCGCAGTTCACGGATATTGCCTGGCCACTCATAGGCGAGCAGCGCCTTCTTTGCCCCGTTGGAGAAACCCTCGATGTTCTTGTCATTCTCCTGGTTGAACTGGGAGAGAAAGGAGGTCATCAGCAAGGGGATGTCCTCCTTGCGCTCACGCAAGGGGGGAACATCAAGATGGACCACATTGAGCCTGTAGTAGAGGTCCTCACGGAAGTTACCCTTCTCTATCTCCTTGAGCAGGTCCCGGTTAGTGGCACAGACGACGCGCACATCAACGGTGATGGGCTTCTCTCCCCCTACCCTTTCAAACTGTTTTTCCTGCAGGACCCGAAGCAACTTTACCTGGGTGGCTGCATCTATCTCCCCAATCTCATCAAGGAAGATAGTCCCCCCGTCCGCAAGCTCAAAACGCCCTTTCTTCTGGGAGATGGCCCCGGTAAAGGAACCTTTCTCATGACCGAAGAGCTCGCTCTCCAGCAAAGAGGCGGAAAGGGCAGCACAGTGCACCTTGATGAAAGGGCCCTTGGATCGGTTGCTCAGCTCATGGATCGCATCGGCCACCAACTCCTTGCCCACCCCGCTATCACCGGTGATGAGCACTGAGGCACGGGTAGGTGCAACCTGGGCGACTGTCTCCATGAGGGTCACCATCTTCTGGCTTTTGCCCACAATGCGTTCGTAGCGGTTGCGGGCCTTCAGTGTAGCGACCTCCGCCTTCAGCCTTTCATGCTCTGCATAGAGGTCGGTGGTCGAAAGAGCCTTCTTCACCACCAGCGAGAGCCGGTCAAGCTCCACAGGCTTGGTAAAGAAGTCAATCGCTCCCTTGCGCATCGCATCGACCGCAGTCTCGATGGTTCCGTGGCCGGTGAGAATGATCACCGGCATCCTTGGGTAGGCTGCGCTGATCTTCTGCAGGAGCTGTTCCCCGCTCAGATTGGGCATCCTCAAGTCTGTAATGACCAGGTCCACATCCCGCTTGCCCATCAGGGCCCAGGCTGCAGCGCCATCTTCAGCTGTGAGGGTGTCATAGCCCTCCAACTCCATGGCCATGGCAAGGCCATTGCGAATATTCTTCTCATCATCGACGATGAGTATGCTACGTTTCATACGAACCCTCCTTCACAGGCTCTGTCAGGCTGAGGCGCTCACTCTTGGGAATGGGGAAAGAGAGGGTGAAGACTGAGCCCTCGCCCAGCTTGCTCTCTACGGTGATGTCGCCTCTGTGTTCCTTCATGATCTTATAGACAACGGTCAGGCCCAAGCCTGTACCGGTGGCCTTATTGGTAAAGTACGGCTCAAATATCTTTTGCATCATCTCCTCATCCATCCCGATGCCGGTATCCTGTACGCTGATGAGCACATGGTTTCCGTCAGGGCGTGCACGTATGGTGAGCCTGCCGCCCTGCTCCATCGCATTCATTGCATTCTTGATAAGGTTGAGCAGCACCTGCTTGACCAGGTTCTGGTCAAACTCCAGCCGTGGCAGTGATGTGGAGAAGTCACAGGTAAGGGCCACCCGATGCTCAGCAAGTTCAGGTTCCACGAAGGCTGTGACCTCGTTGAGTGTCTTCATGATGGATCCGAGGCGCAGACGCGTATCCAAAGGACGCACGGCAAAGAGGAAGTCCACGACGATGCCATTGAGTCGGTTGACCTCCTCCTCCAGGACATCGATGTAGCGCTGACCATCTTCCAAGGAGAGGCACCCTTTGCGGACAAAGGCCTTTTTCAGCAGTTGCAGATGGATGCCCATAGCGGCCAAAGGGTTTTTAATCTCATGGGCAACACCTGCGGCCATGGTGCTCATGGATGCCAGGTTCTCCGAGCGGCGCATCCTTGCCTCATTGGCATTGTGCTCGGTGACATCGCTGAACATCAGCACATAGCTGGCAAGGCCTTCCTCATCATCTGCCTTGTAGGTATAGACGGTCACGGCAATGGTCTGCACCCTGTTGCCCCTCTGGAAGGTAAACTCATTGTCCAGTTCCTCGGCCCTGCCATAGACAGAGAGCACGATGTAGCGCAGGACATGCTTGTCCTCGATCACCTTGGAGAGGGCAAACCCCTCGTAGGAGCGCCTTCTGACCATGGGGATCAGGTTCGGGCAGTGGGAGTTGGCATAGGTGATCGTAAGGTTGGCGTCTGTGAGTATGACCCCATCGTCGAGGGAGTCTAGGGCATTCTCCAGCATCTCCAGCTCCCTTGACTGGCTCTGCATGATGTCGACTATCTGCTTGGTATCAAGCTGGTCTATCTTCTTGATCGCCCGTTTGACAAAATTCTTCATGCTACCTCCATGAGCTTAAGATAGAGGGCTTCGAACATAAGGCGCTTGTTCTGGTTGTACAGGGTTGCACTGTTGTAGCTCTCTGAAATCAGGGAGGAGAGCGCCTTTGCCCTTTGCCAGGACAGCTCTCCTGTGCCGAGCAAGACGCCTAGGGCCGAGAGCAGTCTCTTCAGAACATACTCATAACTGCCCCTATCATCAATGTAGGAGAGCATCCCATGGAACTGCTCCTCCTTGAGGTAGGTGGAGCTGACAATAGAGGCGAGCAGGGTATCGACAATTTCAGCATGATGGGCCAGATCAAGTCCCCCTCCCTGCAGGAAGAAGGCCTCCAGGCTTGCAAAACGATCCTCGCCCAGGAAGAAGGGGGTGAGCAGGGCTTCTATCCCCTCCTCCTTGAGGGGAGGGAAGCTGTACTTGCGCACCCGTGAAAGGATGGTCTGCATGATCCTGTTGGGATATTCGGAGATGAGGAAGAAGTAGACATCCTTCGGAGGCTCTTCCAACAGCTTAAGCAGGCTGTTGCGTGCAGAGGAGCCGGTCTGCTCCAAACCCTCGATGATGATGAAGGTCTTCTGCTCGCCCATGCTGGTGCGGTTCACCCACTCCTCAAGTGAGCGCACCTGGCTGATCGATATGGTGGTATTCTTCCTCGACGCGGCTAGAAGCGGCTTCAGGGCCGAGCGCAAGCCCTGCACAAGGCTCTTGGCCTGCTTGTCGGTGATCTCACCCTCTGCTTGGGCAAGGTCCATCAGCAGGTCGCTGACGTTCGATGCACTCTCATAGTTTGCGCTCTGGGTGGAAGTCTGGGCATTGCCCAATAGGGATGCGTGGTACTGCAGCAAGAGGATGCGAACCGAACGAATGAGAAACTTTCTGGAAAAGTCATTTCTGAGGCGCGCAAAGCTGTTGAGTGCGGTCTCGATGACACTTGTATGGTCACGATGGCTGACGATGACGAGATTCTGCATGGTGAGGGTATCAAACTTGCGGCAACTGGGACAGCGGCAACGATCCTCTCCACCCTCCAGGCAGGAGAGGACACGCGCTGTCTCAATGGCAGTTGTCATCCGCAAGGAGTATCGGCTCCCACCGAAGAGGTTCACCTGGGTAAAGGTCCCCCCTTGTATCTGGAAGGAGAGCTGCTCTGCTATGTCCTTCTGGCTTTGTGCCAATGCTTCAAACATAGGCAGAGTTCACCGTCAGGGTAAACCAGCTGACTGTCTCAGGCACCAAGGGCCTGACCAGCCGGAGGACAAACTCACTCTTGTCCAGGACCGAGGAGAGGTCAAAGGCTGTCTGCAACTCCAGGATGTAGAGGATGAAGGCGGCAAACACCAGCACCTCTATCACACCCCAGATAAAGCCCAACAGGCCGTTCACTGCCCTGAGGCCGGTGACATTCAATGCTGTATCAAGCAGATTCCCTATCACCCTCATCAGGATATATCCAGCAAGAAAGAGCAGGACAAAGGAGATCAGGCTTGAAAAGAACATCGCCAGCCCAAAGGAGTCCAAGAGAAGCTCTGCAAGCATCTTGGTAAACATCAAGGCGAGGAAGAATCCCACGATGAAGCCTGCCCTATGGGCAAAGGAATCGGCAAAGCCGGCTATCGTGCCGGCTATGCCGCCTATGATAGCCAGACTGAACACGATGATGTCTACTGAGTTGAAATACACTGATCCAATTGTTATTCCCCAATCCATAGCTATTCTCCTATTCGTATGAGGGATGCTATCAATTCAGCACTCCCTTCTGTAGCGAGTCGTCTTGCGTTCGCCTTGAGGATACCCCTTTTTTCAGGATTCTCCAACAGGTCCTCCACTTCAAGTAGGAAGTTCCCCTTCTCCTCCTCCCCAAGCAGTGCACGGGCAGCACCTTCCTTCACCAGCCGCTTTGCGTTGGCAACCTGGTCGCCCCGACTGGTGGCAGTGGAGAGGGGGATTATCAGTGAGGCGCAGCCAAAGCTCAGAAGCTCCGCTATGGTGTTTGCACCTCCGCGACTGATAACCAAGGCGCTTCTCCTGTAGAGGGTGCCCAGCTCCACGCCCAGAAAGGGGACAGGATAGTAGTTTTTCACCTC
>CAYMRN010000078.1:0-7242 GCA_964392855.1 uncultured Sphaerochaeta sp. | reverse complement strand
CTCAGTGGTAATCGGCATAGTCTCATCGGTTCTGGGCTTTCTGGTGGCTTGGGCACTCGATGCCTCTGCTGCCGGGGCCATGGCAAGCATGTGCGGAGCATCCTTCTTGCTGGCATTCCTCTTTGCCCCTGACCGGGGCCTCGTATCCCAGATCAGAAGGAAACAATCACAGAAACTGGAATTTGCCGTTACGATGCTTACCATCCACCTCTCCCATCACCGCTCAGAGGCACAGTGCGACGAGGAGTGCCACGAACAGCATCTGACAGAACATATCAACTGGGACAAGCATTTTGCTGGCCAAGTAGTTAAAAAAGCCATCAATGATGGCATGATCACCTCTTCTCAAGGGCTGTTGAAACTCACTCCAGCTGGAGAGCAGAACGTTAAAGTGACAATGATGGGGTAAGGGATGAAAAGCAAACCAACTCAAACGGTCGAAAACTATCTAAAGAGCCTGCTCAGGCTATCTGACTTTGATGAGGAGCTCTTCGTCCCGATGGGGACCTTGGCACGCTATCTCAACCTGACCGCTGGCACCATCACAACAATGGTAAAGCGGTTTGTAGAGGATGGCTGGATCGAGTATCAGAGCCGAAAGGGTTGTCGCCTCACCGAGAAAGGCCTCACCCTAGCACTGCAACAGCAACGAAAACACCGCCTCATTGAGCACTTTTTGACCAATACCCTCATGATGGACATTGATGATGTCCATCATGAGGCAGAGGTGCTGGAGCACGCCCTGTCGGACAAGGTACTGGCCTATATGGATGAGTTTCTAGGCTATCCTGAGAAAGACCCCCACGGGCAGCCCATATTCAGGAGTGTTGAGGAGTATCGGGCTCACAGGCGGGCCTAAAGACGATCAGAGCAAAGAGTGCAACCCTTTCCTCGCAAGATCCCTATCCCCATCCTTGTCATAGGATCGCAAGCTATCAAAATAGAGGCTCCGGTCCTAGAAATATGCTCCTGCCTTGAGAAGTTTCTCCGGTCTGGTTTCATCACTGACTTTGAAATCGGCCATCTCAGACAGAAGAGATTCCATATCCTGGGCAACTTCTCCTGGAGACGAACCCACTTCCAGTATTCCTGTACCATACTCATGCTTCTTGAACTCACCGGGGCGCTCCCCCTTTTCAATATATCTGCGTTCATCATAGGTCCCAGCGGTCAGAATTGCATGGGTCTCCTTGGCCAAACCTATAGTGACAGGCTCTTTTTCCAAGATTTTAGGTACCAGGAACTCATAACAAGTCTTCTGGTTTTGCTGTTCAAAAAGAGTGCGAATATTTCCTGTAAAAGAACTGACCTTGTCATTATGAAAGATTTCTCGTGTATCGTTGTACGTTACAGCATCATTCTCTATCTTGCCAGAGTGATAGGCAAACAACACCCAGAAGCTGTCGAGATGCTGCTGAAGTGATGCTGCTGTTTCTATTGCAAAGCCCTTCCAAAGAAGTACTGCTATCTGATTGCATATGACCGACCCCTTTATTCCCCAAGTATAGCATATCAAGTGTGGTTTCCAGGGTGAGGAATTATGCAGCCAAAGACATGTGCACAAGAGGTCAGTGACCAAACTGTTACTTGCACACCTTCAACAATTGAATTACAGTACACCGTATCATGAGCAGACAGGCAAAACTGATGACAACCGGATCCATTCAAGGACATATCATCCGCTTTGCCATCCCCATCTCCCTAGGAAGTCTCTTCCAACAACTCTACAACACTGCGGACTCCATAGTCGTAGGGAATTTTCTCGGCAAGGAAGCCCTGGCTGCAATCACCTCCTGCGGATCGCTCATATTCCTGCTTGTCGGCCTAGTCCAAGGTATTTTTGTTGGGGCTGGTGTTGTCATTTCCACCTACTACGGGGCAGGCGACCTCAAATCATTGAAAAAAGCCATCCATACGACCATTGCATTCAGCCTCTGCAGCAGTGTATTCCTCACCATCTTCGGATATTTTTTCGCTCCGGTCATCCTGGGCTGGATGGGCACTCCCCCCAACGTCTTCGATGATGCAAAGACCTATATCCAAGTCTTCTTCTTGGGTATCAGTGCCCTGGTACTCTACAACACAGCAGCGGGTATCCTGCAAGCTGTTGGTGACAGCCGTCACCCCCTCTATTTCCTGATAACCGCTGCCATACTGAACATCGTGCTGGATGTGCTGTTTGTCGCAGTTTTCAAGATGGGCATCGAGGGGACAGCGTATGCAACCATCATCAGCCAATCAGTCAGTGTCTTCCTCTCCTTCCGCCTCCTGGTGAAAACCGAAGATATCTTTAAGGTTGAACTGCGACAAATAGGGTTCAAACAGGGGATGCTGTCCAAAATCCTCAGATTTGGCATACCCTCAGGTATTCAGAACTCAGTGACCTCCTTTGCCAATGTAGTGATCCAATCGAGTGTAAACCTCTTCGGAGCAGCTGCCATGGCAGGAACCGGAGCATTCATGAGGATCCAGGGCTTTGCAATGATACCCATCACCAGCTTCGCACTGGCCATGACTACCTTCACCGGCCAGAACATTGGGGCAAGAGAGTACGACAGAGTAAAGAAAGGGGTACGCTTTGG
Source organism: uncultured Sphaerochaeta sp. (assembly GCA_964392855.1). Lineage (GTDB taxonomy): Bacteria > Spirochaetota > Spirochaetia > Sphaerochaetales > Sphaerochaetaceae > Sphaerochaeta. The sequence goes on along the minus strand of CAYMRN010000078.1, from coordinate 4,660 downwards.
AGTCATCTTCGCGATAATCCTATCTGAATCGATCGGTGTGCTGCTCTTTTTCTATGCGGATGTCTTGGTGGCACTGTTCAACCGTGACCCCTCCATCATCATCTACGGAGTCCAGAAATCACAAATCTCTTCCCTATTCCTCTTCGCCCTTGCCCTCTCTCACGTCATGAGCGGCCTCTTCAGGGGCGCTGGCAAAGCTATGGTGCCCATGGCGGTCATGCTCGCCTTCTGGTGCATCTTCAGGGTCCTCTACATCAAGATAGGGCTTTTTTTCCTGATGGACATCCGAGTAGTCTATTGGGCACACCCCATCACATGGATGCTCAGCGCAACAGTTTTCATCATCTACTATTTCAAGGCTGATTGGATGAATCGCAAACCCCTGTCCAAATAAGTAGGGCAGCTGCAATTTTCATGCAAAAGGAGATACTTGTCACATTCATTGCATATCTTTGGAGATTTTTACATAAATATACAAAAAAAATTCATTTCCCTAGTGCATTCATTGCGAAAGTTTGCTATTCTTTCCGAACAGTAACAATTATTACATATTCAAGCATACATAAACAAATTGTTACCCTGATAGAGCAAGGGGGGGGGAATCGTGGTACGAAACATCATAGAACAGACTTTACCAGCCATGTCTCCCTCTTTCCATTCGATAGCGCTCTATATGCTGGACCATTACGACGAGATTGGATTCGCCTCAGTGCACGATTTGAGCAAAACCATTGGGGTGAGCAATGCATCTCTGGTCCGGTTCACACAGTTCTTGAATTTCTCCGGCTACAAGGAGTTTCGGGAAGTAATCCAAAGGGAAGTGAAAACCAAGCTGAACAAGGATTCCCAGATAGCGTTGAACGAGCTCGATGTGCTGCCTGTTAAGAAGCAGCTGCAGAAGCTGGCTGAAAATGAAGTTCGCAACCTCAGCAAGACATTGAAAGATATCAATATCCATACGCTCAACAGGATGGTGGAAAGCGTCTTTGCATCAAAAAGAATCTTTGTCAGCGGATTTGGAGTCAGTCGTAACATCATGCAGATCTTCGAGTACGCCCTCGTGAGCATGCAGTGCAAACAGGTCATCAGCATCACCGGCTCCATCTCCGACTACAACCCCCACCTCTATTCCATCACAAAGGAAGATGTTCTCTTTATCATGACCCTCCCCCCCTACTCGTCGGAAGCCATCCATGTCGGAACCTATGCAAAAAACCTTGGTTCTGACCTCTTTCTCTTCACAGACTCCCCTGCGTGTCCCCTCTACTCCCTAGCTGATGAAGTGGTCTACTGTGAAAACAACTCCTTGCTCCTAACCAACTCATATGTGGGTATGGTTGCCATCATACAGGTACTAATCAATATGTTGTTGCTGAATGGAAATGCTGCACTCCTCCCTACCATGAGATCTGTCAGGGATGAGGAGAGGCAGGGATACCGATTCATACAAGCACAAAAGGATACTACAAAATGAAAATCTTCATATCTACAGACATGGAAGGCATAGGGGGAATCTCCTCCTGGAATGAGATGACCGAACCAAGCCAGAAAGGCGCATGTAATGCAGCCCTCAAACAAGAGCTGACCTGGGTCATCGATGAGCTCATCCGTTTGACGGAGGACAATGACAAACTCAGGATCGAGGAGATTTGCATCTGTGACTCCCACTCACGAGGAGAAAACCTGGCATATGGCTCCTTTGGTGACCCCCGTGTAACCCACATCAAGGGCTATCCCCGTCACTCGTACATGCTGGAAGGTCTGGACTCCTCCTTCGACGCGCTCTTCCTGCTTGGATACCACGCCATGATAGGGAGCAAGTGGGGCATGATGGACCACTCCTACTCCGCCTCCTGCATCTATTCGGTTCGCCTCAATGGCAAGCCTGTCGGTGAAGTGGAGATAAACGCATATTATGCAGGACTCTTCGGGGTCCCTGTCGGATTTGTCTCCGGCGATGACATCTTGGAAAAACAACTGCAGGAGTACTTCACCGTACCCTATGTACGTACAAAAGAAGGTCTTGGCCGGTCTGCAGGGAAGATGTATGCCCCTGAACTGCTCAAGAAATCCTTTGAGCTGCAGGTGGGCAAGTTCATCGAGTCGATCGGAAAACTGGAAGTGAAGCAGATCAAAGCCCCCATTGAACTCGAAGTGGACCTGACCTCAACGGTGGTTGCCGATGCAGTGTCTATAGTGCCGGGTATCAAACGTATCGACGGCAGGACTGTTTCCTACAAATCTGACAGCTATGATGACATCTTCCACATGATTCTCACCATTGCCATGCTCGGTGGCAGGTTTGCACAGTATACCTGATATGGCTGAGCCTTTACTGAATATATAGGGAGTTTTTATGGGAAAATATATACTACGACGACTGGCAATGATGATTCCTGTACTTCTAGGAGTTACTTTCATCGTCTTCTTTATCATGTCTCTTACCCCGGGAGACCCTGCGGCCATCATACTGGGAGACCAGGCGAGTGCTGAAGCCCTCGCCCTGAAGCGCGTTGAGCTGGGACTTAATGATCCTTTGCTTGTCCGCTATGTAACCTACATGGGGAACCTGTTGAAAGGGGATTTGGGCACCTCATACAAGAACCAGATAAGTGTTGCCCAACAGGTATGGGGCAAATTCCCCAATACGGCAATTCTTGCAGTTGCCGGAATATTCGTAGCCCTGCTTATCGGTATTCCCATCGGCATTCTCTCGGCGAAAAAGCAGTATACCCTGATGGATACCTCATCCATGGTATTCTCCCTCATTGGAGTCTCCATGCCAAACTTCTGGCTGGGGTTGCTTCTCTCTCTGCTGTTTGCCCTGAAACTGCGATGGTTGCCATCACAGGGAATGGGACAAGGCTTCATCCCCTTGCTCAAGTCTTTGGTGTTGCCTGCCCTCACCCTGGGAACAGGAGCGGCAGCAACTGTAGTGAGGATGACCCGCTCTTCCATGCTTGAGGTGATCAGGCAGGACTATATCAGCACAGCCCGTGCAAAAGGGATTACCGAAAAGCAAATCACCAACAAGCATATGCTCAAGAATGCCCTTATCCCCATCGTTACTGCGGTAGGACTGCAGTTCGGACAACTGCTCGGAGGTGCGATGCTCACAGAGACCATCTTCTCCTGGCCCGGATTGGGAAGGCTGATGGTCGAGTCCATCACAAGCAAGGATATTCCTATGGTGCTCGGCTCAGTAATCTTCATGGCCACCATGTTCTCCTTTGTGAACCTCTTTGTCGATATCCTGTACGCATTTCTCGATCCTAGGATCAAGTCCCAATATGGCACCAAAATCTACACCAAAAGAAGGGGAGTTGTCGCATGAAAGGTATAGCCGAAACAAGAAAACAACGCACGCTATGGGCTGAAACCTGGCGGCGATTCAAGAAGAACAAGCTTGCTGTAGTCGGCATGATCGTATTGGCGTCACTGGTGACCATAGCCATTTCGACGATAATCATCGACTTGGTTACCAAAAACTCCTTCTATAACGACAATGTCATCAAGCAGAACCTCCGCCTCAGGCTGCAAGGGCCCTCCCGTGAACACATATTTGGCCTGGACGAGTTCGGCAGGGACATATTTTTACGCATGATATGGGCAGTGAGATATTCACTCTTCATGGGAACTGTAGCAATAGCCCTTTCCACCACGCTCGGGGTCCTGTTGGGATCCGTTGCAGGCTACTATGGAAAGATTACAGACAACGTCATTATGCGCTTCATGGATGTGTTGCTGGCCATTCCCTCCATGCTGTTGGCAACAGCCATCGTCGCGGCATTGGGAACAAGCCTCACCAATGTGCTGATCGCTATAGCCATCAGTTATGTGCCTACCTTTGCACGAACAGTGCGGGCTTCTGTGCTCACACTCAAGGACCAGGAGTTCATTGAAGCTGCGAAGGCCATGGGTGCCAGCGACTCACGTATCATATTCAAGTATATCCTCCCCAACTCCATGGCCCCTCTTATCGTCCAGGCGACCTTAGGGGTAGCCGGTGCGATCCTCTCCATAGCAGGACTCTCCTTCCTGGGACTGGGCATCCAGCCACCGACTCCAGAGTGGGGATCCATGCTCTCCTCAGCACGCTCATACATCAGGGAGGGGTGGCACATCACCGTAATCCCGGGATTGGGGATCATGATCACCATCCTCGCACTCAACGTCATGGGTGACGGCCTGCGCGATGCCCTTGACCCACGACTGAAAAATTAGGAGAAATCGTAATGGATAGCAATTCAACGATAATCGACATACAAGGCCTTACCATCCACTACGAAACCGACGATGGCACGGTAGAAGCCCTTAACGAGGTCTCCCTGACCATGAAAGAGGGAGAGACCCTTGGCCTGGTGGGAGAGACCGGTGCGGGAAAAACAACCCTGGCCAGAGGAATCCTAGGCCTCATCCCATCCCCTCCAGGGGTTGTCAAGGCTGGGCGGATCCTTTTTCAGGATTCCGATCTCCTCCAAATCCCAGAAAGCCAGATGCGCAGCGTACGCGGGTCCTCCATCTCCATGATCTTCCAGGACCCCATGACCAGCCTCAACCCGGTGATGACCGTAGGGGACCAGATCAGGGAGGTTATCGAGGCCCACAATAAGGGCCTGAGCAAAAAAGAGTCCTTTGACCAGGCTTGTTCCATGCTTGA
>CAYMRN010000077.1:0-7315 GCA_964392855.1 uncultured Sphaerochaeta sp. | reverse complement strand
GAGTGTCCTAAAGTAGCGTTCTTCCTCTTCATCGAGGTCGTCTTCTTCATCACGGTATTTAGCCATGTTCATACTCCTTGAAAAACATCTCTTCCCTTATAGGTACAACAGTAAAAGAAGCTCATTCACTTGTCAATTGGTAATATGCCAATCCCAGATAGTTATGGTAACTCTGGACAGCCCTGTTTCACACTGTTATGATTGGCTCATATGAAGAAAAGCGATACGTATTTGGCCATTCCTATGGGTGATCCTGCAGGAATAGGCCCTGAGATACTTCTTAAATCCCTTGTCGGTGCATCTGGGGCCTCGCACGTAGTGGTGGTGGGATCATCACCCTTGTTTGCAAAGAGTGCAAGGGACCTACGGCTTCCGGGCGCCTTTGATGCAGTGGTCAGCACCCTTGCTTCCTTGCACACTGCCCAACAGGAGGGCAAAAGACGCATCCTCTACAACATTGGAGGAGTGGATCTCGCCCAGTTTGCCTACGCAAAGGTCAGTGCCATGTGCGGCAGGGCTGCCTATGAATCCATCAAGATGTGTGTCTCTCTGGTCAAGGAGGGGTATTGCGGGGCAATTGTGACCCCTCCTTTACATAAGGAAGCGCTGCAAGCGGCCAATATCCCCCATATCGGGCATACAGAGATCCTTGCCCACCTTAGCGGTTCACAAGAAGCGGTAACCATGTTTGATACCCTGGGGATGAAGATATTTTTCCATACCAGGCATCTCTCGCTCTCTGATGCCTGTAAGGCTGTCACCAAAGAGAGCCTGTTGAAGACCATTCTCCAGTGTGATGCCATAATCTCCTCCAACAGCGTCTTTGACAAAACCCGGCCCATGGCAGTTGCCGGACTCAACCCACACTGTGGGGAGCACGGCCTGTTCGGTGATGAGGAGGCCCTTGCCATCGAACCTGCAATTGCAGAGGCAAGGGCTAGGGGAATCAATGTGGTTGGTCCCATAGGCGCTGACTCGGTGTTTCACCAGACGAAGGAGGGTATGTACAGCTCTGTCATCTCCCTCTATCATGATCAGGGGCATATCGCGGCAAAGACCCTGGACTTTCATCAGACCATCTCCATTACCTGGGGCCTGCCTTTTTTGCGCACCAGCGTGGACCATGGCACAGCCTTCGACATTGCAGGTAAGGGCATGGCTGACAACCGGGGCATGGCACGTGCCATACAAGTAGCTTCTGAGTATCTGGCTTCAGAGGAGGGTCTCTCATGAAAAAGCGGGCAGTTCTGGGTATTGTAGGCATACTGGCAATTTTTGTCCTTGCCTCGTGCACGACATCCATCAAAGTGCGTCATCTCGTCCCCAGCGATGTTGATGTCAGCAATCATCGCAACATTGCCATCGCTTCAACAGAAATGTATGTCAACCCACGCGGTGGGATGCTTCCCCCTTGGATAAAGGGTTCCAGTGAGACCTCCTTTACCCTGAGCAGCGGATACAATTCGAACCTCAATGCAAAGGTAGCCGAGGCAAGCACTGCATACCTTACTGAAGCCCTGGTTGCTACCGACTACTTTACCATCCTTCCCCCCGAGACTACCGATGCCTACCTCATCGTGGGAAAGAATGAAAAGAGTGTGTACTCAAAGCTGATAGGGCAGGGTGTGCAGGCGCTTCTGAAAAGTTCCATCACCTACATGAATGTCGAGGAGCAGATCATCGGTAGGGATATCAAGGAGTGGGTCACCGAAAATCCAGATCCTTCCGATCCTTTATCAAAAGAAATCTCCTTCGAGAAGGTGACAGGCCGCTCGTTCTTCCTTGAACAGCAGGCTACGATCACCTTCACCTACACCCTCATTGACCTTAGGGCTGACAGGATCCTCGCAACAGATAGCTTTACCTCCCAACAGACACGGGAGACGTGTCTGGGCAAGACCATATTTGGCACAGGCGATAGTAGTCGGGACACTGATGAACGGTGTTACTCCAGTGGGTTTGCCCCCTCCTTCTTCCCTCTCTTTGATGTGATGGTCAAGGAAATTCCGTCTGCAGTCGCCAAGCAGCTCGCCCCTTCATGGTACGAATCTCGTGTCTCCCTGATGGCCAACAAGCCGAAGTCAGATGTCAAGCAGGCGTACACAATGGCTGAAAAGGGCAACCTCCGGGAAGCCTATGCTGTGTTTTATCAGGCTTGGGAGCTTTCGGATCACCTGCCCAGCGGCTATAATGCAGCCTTGTTGCTGGAGGGCATGGGCCAGTACTCCGAGGCTCTTGAGCTGATGAACCAGGTCTACAATAAGACGGGAAACTCTAAGAGCCTTTCCCAGCTGCTTCGCCTTAAACAAGTTTCCAGCCAACAGGACGAGGCTATGAAGCAGATAGATGGGACCACAGGTATCGTTGATGGGCATTTGATCAAGACACAGATATTGACGGCGGATTAATGATGCAACCAAGAATATTAGTATATACCGGGGAAGGGAAGGGAAAGACCACCGCTGCTATGGGCCAGCTGATGAGGGCCTTGGGCCATGGCGGGAAATGTGCTGTTGCCCAATTCATCAAAGCCGATCCCCAAAGCCTCAATAGCGGTGAATACCGTACGGCTCTGAGGCTTGGCGTTGTATGGAAGAGTTTCGGCAGTGGGTTTACCTGGGTTGGAGACAACGCAAAGACCAATGCCACCCTAGCGTCCAAGGGGTGGGAACAGGTGAAGAGATGGATCTCCTCCTCAGCGTTTGACCTCATTGTTCTTGACGAGTTCACCTACACCCTCAGCCTGGGGTTCCTCGATGTGGAGGAGGTTTGTCACTGGTTTGCAGACCACAAGGCTGAAAAGGGTTTCCCCCATCTCGTCATTACCGGTCGTGATGCCCCTCCCAGCCTTATCTCGATAGCCGATATGGTCAGTGAAGTGCATACCATCAAGCACCATCTGCACGCAGAAGGCTCTCAAGCAGCCCCAATGGTGGAGTTTTAGCCCCTTTGATAGCCTGTTTTGCAACTCTCTGATCTTTGTCCTTTCACAAACATCCATTTCTGGGTATAATCAGAGGCAGGAGTTCCAAATGGGTCTTTGTGATTTCCATTGTCACTTATTGCCTCAGATTGATGACGGATATGTTACGCGTGAGGGTTTTCTTCGAATGTTGAGCCTCTACAAGGAGAGTGGGATCACTTCCATTGCCTTTACGCCGCATATCTACAACCCGTATGTGAGCACTGATATAGCTTCACTGCGGGATACGTTCGCATGGGCTTCAAAGATGGCCTTGAACATGGGGATGGTGACCTATCTGGGAAGCGAGCTTTTTGTAGGTACCCAACAGGAGTTGAGGTGCATCCCCATTGCAGACAAATATGCTCTGGTTGAGTTCGGGCTCTCGCTTCCTCCGGCAAACCTGATGCCCCGTCTGGAGAAGCTGCAAGGCCAGGGCCTTACGATAATCATGGCCCATACGGAACGATACCGATGGCTGACCCCACAAAGCTCAGCTTTGGAGCGGTTGCGGGGCTTGGGTGTCTTGGTGCAGGTGAATGTTGAAGCTGTTGAAGATGGTTCTGCCCTGCCGTACCTTGAACGGGGGCTGGTTGACCTTGTGGCAACAGATAACCATGGTGATGAGACCCTTCCAAGTCGTATGCTCTCTGTCCTGAGCGATTGGCCAGAGGTATACGAGAAGATGGAAGGTATGATTTTGTGATGTACACCCAGTGGGTGAGTAAGGAGGTAGCGCATGCTGCTTGATATGACTATTGCGAACTTTAAGTCCGTACAGTCTGCACAGACCATTTCATTTGAAGCTGTTAGGGACAATAGGTTTCCCGAGTCTAAAGTGGTTGCTGTCAATGATAAGCTCAAGCTTATCAAGACTGCAGCCATCATAGGGCCCAACGGAGCTGGAAAAAGCTCCTTTGTGCGGGCACTCGAAGCTTTGAAAGGGATAGTGACCGCACCAGAAGAGACGGTCAACCCGTTGCAGATTCTCAGTGGGACCTCTTTTGCGTACTCTGATGAGAAGGGGCAGCCTGCCACCATCATCATCCGGGTGGTGTTGGAGCAAGGCGATGAGAATCAGGACTCCACCATTGCAATCTATACCCTGGTAGCTGACCGGGAGAAGATTTTCGAAGAGTCCATGTTTATCATGGTCGGACGATCGAAACGGCTCATGTTCGAGCGAAAGCTCAATGAGGCCTCTCTCCTGCTTGATGATGCGGACCTATCCTACAAGTACCGCTTCGGCAAGAACTACCGGGGTGAGAAGAAGCGCCTGATCCCGAATGTGGACGAAAAGCACTCCTTCCTCACCGCATCGATGAAAAAGGGCAGTGAGACCACCCTTCCCCTCTACAACTGGATCGACGAGTGCCTGCACCTGTTGCCCATGGGTGTCTCCAGCCTTAGTGAGAAGTACCTCATCGCCCAGCTTACCGAGCACCCCTCCTGGGTAAAGCAGCTGACCAACTTCCTGTGGAGCGTTGATATCACCGACATCCGTGACATCAAGATCAAGGATGACCGTCTTATCTTTGTCCACACCAACGTCACCCAGCACTACGCTTCATACTTCTCCTTGGAGAGCTTGAGCCTGAGAAGGCTCTGCCTGATCGGTGTTGCCTTCTTTGAGAGCTTCATCAAGCCTCGGACCCTGATCATCGATGATTTTGGCATGTTGCTCCATCCCTATGTGCTTGCACATATTGTTGAGATCTTTGAGGCGGGCAATACCGGCTATGGATCGCAGATGCTTGCCATCGACTGTAACCCCTCGTTGCTGCAACCCGGGCTCATGAGACGTGACGGCATCTATTTTGCTGAGAAGAACAGCGAAAGTGCCACAGTCTACTACAGCCTTGCAGATTTCAAGTACTCCAAGAACAGGGACAAGACCCAGGCCCAGTACATGAATGGGGCGTTTGGCTCGTTACCGATCCTTTCAGAGTTTTACTTTGTTGACGAAAATACGGACAAGGAGGTCTGACCATGGCACGCAAAAAAATATCTACCAAGCCGCGCAGGACTATCCTGATAGTTACAGCCACTGAAGCTGAGGCCCTCTACTTCTCCCAGATGCGCAAGGATTGCCGATATTCCAATCTCACGGTCCTATGGGAGGAAGATTTCAAGGATCTTGAGCATCTGGTAACACTTGCCTCACGCTACCGCAATACCGGCAACTACTCAGTGGTATGGGTCCTGTTCGGCCTAGCTGACCTGAAGGTCACGCCCTCTGAAGTGAAGGCACTGCTACCGTATGCCAAGAAGAAGCGAGTGGGCATGGCATGGACTAATCCCTCGATGCCCATCTGGTATCTGTTGCACCTGCAGACCCCCAGAGGGTTTGTCGGAGAGACTTCCCTGATAACCAGTGCTTTGGAAAAGTCCCTGCCTGGCTTCAGCCCTGACGCCTCCTATCTGCTGACCGACGGCATGTATCTGCATTTGAAGCTCTATCCTGCCAAGGCAAAGGCTTCCCTCAATGCCAATACCTATAACCGACTGGTCGAGAAGGACCTTGGCCTTCCCGCCATATCATTGGTGCCTCTGCTAAATGATATCACTGATATCTGCGGGCTAGCGGACCTCACGCATAACCAGAAGCAGCTAGGTATGCATAAGGGGTAGAATCGGTGAGTGGATTGACTTTGCTGGTCTATATGATCTCGTTTGCCCTAGGCTGTATGACGCTGGCTCTTGCCATCGTCTACAGCATGCACACCCCGCATCAATGGACCAAATTCTTCATTATCTGCCATGCATCCCTCTTGGGATGCATGATGCTTCTTGCCCTGCAGGTTATCTCAGAGCTCTTCCTTACCGGGATCGCCTCTGTTGTGATGGGCTATATCATAAGGGCTGTATTTATCTCAGATGTGACTTTTTTGACAGTGTTTCTGCCGTATTTCACCACGTGGGTCATAGCAAACCCTTGGAGGAATCCCTACAAGATAATTTTCACCCTGCTTGCCCTGGTGTACTTTGGTCTTGGGATCTCCCATGCCATTACCGGTAACAAGACCCTTGATGACCTGATGATCCTCCTGTTTGTGTTTGTGGTGGGGTTCTGCCTCATCATCATGCTCAAGAACCTCTCCTCCATCGAGAACAGGACAGCAAGGGCTACGTGCATAACCATCATCATAGTCAGTGCAACCATGTTGCCTTTCATTCTGCTCTCTCTTGCATTTCCTGCTATCAAGACACTGATGTATGGGGTGTATTTCCTCGCCTTCTCCATCAGTGTGATGACATTCCTCTTTATGGAGTTTGTCAGGATGGCAAAGGAGGGGGCCATTAGCAAGAAGGAACTTACCCTGGAGGACCTCTCCCCCTATCATATTACCGAGCGGGAGTTTTCTGTTATCCAGCTGGTAAGCAGCGGGATGACCAATAAGGAGATCGCATCTGACCTTGGCATCAGTGCGAACACGGTGAACAACCATGTGGCGAATATCTTTGCCAAGACAAAGGTGCGTAGCAGGATCGATTTGCTGAATCTGCTCAAACAATCATGGTAAGGAGTCAGAAGATGCATATTTCATATGATGTGTTGCACTGGGGTGCAAACCACTATCAGGATAAGGCCCCTGTTCGCAAGTGTGCCCGCTCGTGGCAGATGGTCCATCAGCAGCAGGCCAAGAGGGCTGTCCTGCTTGTCCATGGTTTCAGTGGATACCCAGGGGAGCTCATCAGGCCGGGGGTGGATCTCTATGAGGCAGGCTTTGACTGCTATGCCCCCCGTATGCCGGGACATGGCACCAGTGGAGATGATTTCCTCTCTTCCAAGGCTGAGGACTGGGTAGGCACTATCCATGATGCCTATGCCCTGCTCGCCAAGAGCTATGAGGGCGTGTACCTGGTCGGGCACTCGATGGGAGGGGCCATTGCCGTCATCATAGCTGAAGCCTTTGAATCCGAACGGCTTGCTCTTTTGGCCCCGGCGCTCATCATCCCTTCGATACCTGCCTGGAAGCTCAGGCTATTCCGACACTTTGTCAAACGACAGAAAGTGGAGTGGAAAAGTGATCCTGGGTACCGTTTCTATTATGAAGGGGATGAAGGGGACGATGAGTTCCTAGGTTCCCAGTACTGGTCATATGTCTTTCCCCCTGCAGTATGGGAGTTGGAAAAGGTACGTCGCAAAGCCATAGCATCTCTGGATACCCTCACCGCTGATACCTTGGTCATCAGCGGCGGGTTGGACAAGACTGTGCCGCAATCAGCAAGTCGGCTTGTCAGCGAGAAGCCAAAGGGAAAGAACAAGCACCTGCACATCCCCGCAGCCTCACACTTTATGCCGTACGACAAGAATCTTCCTGCCCAGAACAAGGTGGTGAAGAGGGTGGT
>CAYMRN010000076.1:3688-7381 GCA_964392855.1 uncultured Sphaerochaeta sp. | reverse complement strand
TGTCCTCATCGTTGTCCCCTGCAACCACGATGTTGTGAGAATCATGGCCCACCGACGAGACAATCGCCCCACCCTTCAGGCCAAAGCCCCTGATAAGGGCCACCCCTACGTTGCCCGTGCCTGTATGCCGCTCGACGACAGCCAGTTTGATGATATCAACAGAGGGGTCGTGGACCCACTTCCCATCGACAACCGTAACCATAGCATCCCCGGCGCCGGTGACCACACCCCCTGGGATTGCATCGATGATGCGAACATGTGCACTCTTCAGAGGAAGGGCCAACTGTGAGACGGAAAAGTCCTTTACCTGCATGCTGCCGCTGACGCGCTCATCGTGGTGGGAAGCGACCGGCTTGAGGATTTTCCCATCCTGTGCGACCAATTCCCCTCCGATATAGACACGGCTCATAGAGAAACTGCTAAGGTCATCGCAGAGGACAAAGTCCGCCCTAAGGCCTGGGGCGATGCCCCCACGATCTCTGAGGTTGTAGCACTCGCTGCTGTTGATGGTAGCCATGCAGATGGCGTCGATGGGATCGAGGCCGTCTGCCACAGCAATGCGCACGTTGTTGTTGATATGCCCGTCCTTGAGGATGCTCTTGGGTTGGCGGTCATCTGTACAGAACAGGCACCGCCTGCTGTTTGCACTGGTCACCCCGCCAAGCAGGCCCAACACATTCTTACATGCCGACCCTTCGCGCAGCATGACATACATGCCTCTCCGGATGCGGCTATGCAGCTCCTCAGCGGTCTCGCACTCGTGGTCGGTCCTGATGCCTGTGGAGGCATAGGCATCAAGGTCAGGGCCCAGTATTGATGGGCTGTGCCCATCGATGGGTTTGCCTACCTTCTTTGCTTCCCATATCTTGTCCAGGACCAAGTCGCTTCCGGCTATGACACCGGGGTAGTCCATCATCTCACCAAGGCCCAGCACCCGATCATGTCCTATGCGCCTTGCTATCTCCGAAGCGGGTAGAACTGCTCCGCTATTCTCAAAATCGGTGGAAGGGACACAGGAAGGGACCATGAAGAATGCCTGAAGCGGTGTCTTTTCTGTCCCCCTGATCATATAGTCCAGCCCTGCAAGGCCGGTTACATTGCACAGTTCATGGGGGTCTGCCACCACGGTGGTAGTCCCGCAGGGAACAACCAGGTTGGAGAACTCCTCAGGGGTACTGTGGGAAGACTCAATATGTACATGGGCGTCGATAAAGCCTGGGAGAAGGTACTTGCCTTTTGCATCGACAACCTTTTTGGCCCGTCCTTCCCCACACGTTGAAAAACCACAGATAAGTCCATCAGCTACAAGCAAATCAGATTCGAACCACTCTTTGTTATATACATCAAGTATCCGAGATCCTGTTATGCAAAGGTCTGCCTCCTGGCGACCGGTAGCGACATCTAAGATACGTTTCATCAGTGCTTTACTCTGTTTCTTTTGGGACATGTTCTCCTCCTTTTTGTAGAATACCACATGTTCTTGCCCCTTAGTGTACCATCTTGAGATGAATCTTCAAGTGGTGGTCCGACCCCCTTATTGGAAGAAAATCACTAGTTGCAAGAAATACCATATCATACTGATTTGGTGTTTTAACTTTCTGTTTATAGTATATTTTTTCTTAAATTTGTAGGTTTCAAGCATTTTTAACCTGTTATAATATGAACAAAAACAGGCCAAAACAAAGATTTTACTGTACTACTCTTTGCACTTGTACTAGAATGAACTCGACAATCATTCGCAAGGAGTGCATCGATGGAAAAATTCTTTAAGCTTAAAGAAAGAAAGACAGACGTCAAGACAGAAGTATTGGCTGGAATCACCACATTCCTCACCATGGCTTATATTCTTGCCGTCAACCCTGATATCCTATCCGCAGCTGGAATGGATTTCTCAAAGGTTTTTGCAGCTACAGCTATAGCTTCTGCAATTGCCACGTTGGTAATGGCCCTAGTTGCAAACTTACCGTTTGCTCTAGCACCAGGTATGGGACTGAACGCTTTCCTGGCGTTTACTGTCGTATTGGGTATGGGTAAGTCATGGCAATTTGCCCTTACTGCAGTTTTTGTTGAAGGTATCATCTTCCTGATCCTGACAGCCGTCAACATTAGAGAGGCTATCGTCAACAGTATCCCGGCAAACTTGAAAAAGGCTATTGGAGTTGGTATCGGTCTCTTCATTGCCTTCATCGGTATGCAAAACGCAGGTATTGTCAGCGCTAACCCTGCAACCCTTGTTTCGCTCAATCCAGGCTGGTTCACAGGCACAGCCGGTCTTGCGATGCTCGGCCTTATCATCACAGGTGTCTTGTTGGCCTTTAAGGTCAAGGGTGCACTCCTGATCGGAATCATAGTAACCACAGTCGTTGGCATTCCCTTTGGGATCACCAAATATGCTGGCGGTTCCTATCTTCCTCCTGCCCCATACTTCTTCCCCTTTGAATTCTCCAACATCCTTTCCTTTGACTTTGTCATAATCGTATTCACCTTCCTCTTTGTGGATATGTTCGATACCGTTGGGACTCTCATTGGTTGTGCAACAAAAGCTGATATGATCTTGGATGACGGATCGATCCCCAACTGTAAGGAAGCCCTTTTTGCTGACGCAGTGGGAACCACTGTCGGTGCTGTCCTTGGTACCTCCACAGTCACCACGTTTGTGGAATCTTCTGCTGGTGTCGTAGAAGGCGGACGCACAGGTCTGACTGCCCTTACCGTAGCCATCCTGTTTGCACTCTCTCTCTTCCTCGCCCCCCTCTTTGGATCGATTCCCAGTGCCGCTACCTCCCCTGCCCTGATCATCGTTGGTGTCATGATGATGACCCCTGTCAAGGATATTGATTGGGACGATATGACCGAAGCAATTCCTTCATTCCTAACTATCATTTTCATGGTTGTAGCATACAGTATCGCCGAAGGCATTATGTTTGGTATCCTTTCCTTTGTCCTGTTGAAGCTGTTCAGCAACAAGGGAAAAGAGATTACCATCATGACCTGGGTTGTATTTGCCCTGTTCGTTCTCAAGATCATCTTTGGCGCACTCTAAGCGTACAGAAGAGAAACATGGACTCCATCAGTGGGGTCCATGTTTTATGTCCAGACTACTCAAGGGCGCCCTAATGGTGTAGGATTGGGCCTAAAGATGAGGGGTACATGAGAAAGGACTATCAGAAGCTCAATACAAACTACACATATCTTGTTACAGGAAGCGCAGGCTTCATCGGCTTCCACCTGGCCAAAGAGTTGCTTGGCCAAGGGTGTCGGGTCATAGGGTATGACAACCTCAACGACTACTATGACCAAACGCTCAAAATGAAAAGGCTAGAGATACTCTCCCTCCACAACTCACTATTCACTTTCGTCAGAGGAGATCTTGCTGACAAGGAGAAACTCGAATCTCTCTTCGCTGAACACAAGATCCAGATAGTGGTTAATTTGGCAGCCCAGGCAGGGGTCCGCTACAGCATAGAGAACCCCCAAGCCTATATGCAATCGAACATGGTGGGGTTCCTCAATATACTGGAAGCGTGCAGGCACTACCCGGTAAAGCATCTGGTATACGCCTCATCAAGCTCTGTATATGGGATGAACAGCAAGACACCCTTCTCCACCGAGGATAAGACCGATAACCCTGTAAGCCTCTATGCAGCAACCAAGAAATCCAATGAATTAATGGCATGTACATACAGTAAACTA
>CAYMRN010000076.1:0-3678 GCA_964392855.1 uncultured Sphaerochaeta sp. | reverse complement strand
CCCACTCTTACTGCCATCTCTATGGCATACCTTCAACAGGCCTGAGATTCTTCACTGTCTACGGCCCCTATGGCAGACCGGACATGGCGTATTTCTCCTTCACCGAGAAGATTCTGGCAGGAAAGAGCATCAAGGTATTCAACCAGGGAGACATGTACCGCGACTTCACCTACATCGATGATATTGTCCAGGCCATGCAGAGGATCCTCTGCAACCCTCCCCTTGCCAATGAGCAGGGAGACAGGTACAAGCTCTACAACATCGGCAACAACAACCCCGAAAAGCTCCTGTATTTCATCGAATGTCTGGAAGAGTCTCTAGCAAAAAAGGCTAAGATAGAGTTCCTTCCCATGCAAAGTGGAGATGTCTACCAGACATATGCTGATGTGACTGCCCTTAAGGAGGATTTTGACTTCAAGCCATCCACCCCCCTTGCTGTGGGTCTGGAAAGGTTTGTGCAGTGGTACAAGTCGTATTATGCAATCTAAGGATCAGCTCATGTACGACGTAATCATAATAGGTGGAGGGGCAGCAGGCTTGTTCCTCGCTGCAAACATAACAGGGAAGAACGTATTGCTCCTGGAAGGGTCCCACCGTGTCGGAAACAAGATCCTCATAACCGGAGGGGGCATGTGTAACCTCACCAATACCAAGGATACCTCCTCTTTCCTCAAGCACTTTGGTACTACAGCCCAGGCCAACTTCCTCAAGCCTGCCCTCCTAAACCTATCAACACAACAAACAAGGCTCTGGTTCGAAGGCAATGGCTTGCCACTGGTTGAACGCGAGGATGGTAAGGTCTTTCCCTCATGCATGAGAGCAAAGGCCGTAGTGGACTTGCTGGAGCAAAAAGCAAAAAATAATCATATTGAGATTCGAGTCAATGAAAAGGTAGCTGCCATCCAAAAAGACGAACAGGGCAACACCTTCCTGGTATCGACACCACAGAGACAGTATCAGGCAAGGAGTGTGGTCCTGACCCCTGGGGGGATGAGTTACCCCTCTACCGGCAGTGATGGATCGGGCTTCTTCCTGGCCAGAATGCTGGGGCACAGCATCGTCTCCCCTACACCGGCTCTGGTAGCGGTGTCAGTGGCAGACTATCCCTATACTTCCCTCGCAGGAAATTCGATCAGGGGCTCTATGGTGGAGTTCTTCCATAAGGGAGAGGACAAGCGATATAAGCAGGCAACAGGGGATTTGCTCTTCACCCATGACGGACTCTCTGGTCCTGTAATCCTCAACAATGCAAGGGAGATGAGAAAAGGGGACCGAATACAAGCTTCCCTGCTGCCCTGCAACAACAGGGAAGAACAGAGAAAGATCCTGACCCAACGTTTCTCAGACAACCCGAAGAAACAGCTCTACACCCTTCTCAAGGGTGAAGGGATCATAGCACACCTGGCAGAGCAGTTGCTCACCCCCCTCGGCCTTACAACCCAGACAACATCTGCAAACCTCAACAAGGGCACGATAAAAGATCTTATAGAACTGCTTACAGCACACCCATTCACCGTCTCTTCAAAGAAAGGGTTCAATGCGGCCATGGTAACAGCAGGTGGGGTTAGCCTCTCTGAGGTGGACCGAAAGACCTTGGAGTCAAAAGTGCAGAAAAACCTTTACTTTTGTGGAGAAGTCTTGGATATTGATGGGGATACAGGGGGCTATAATCTGCAGGCGGCATTCTCAACAGCCCTTCTTGCCTGCGATGCTATACTGAGACAAGGAGTAACAGATGAGTTTTAGTTGGACAACGATACGGGTAAATGACATGCAGGAGTCTTTGGCTTTCTACCAAGAGATAGTGAAGCTACCTCTACAGGAACAGACAAAGATCGATGGTGGTATGGAGCTGGCTTTTCTCGGGTCAGGGGAAACAAAGGTTGAGCTAATCTGGAGGGAGGGCGAAAAAAAGGCCCAGTACGGCCAGGATATCTCGATGGGATTCTTTGTAGATGACCTTGATGCAACGATGGAGTTTGTCACCAAGCAGAACATCCCCATCCTAGGTGGCCCTTTCAAGCCCAATGACCATATCAGGTTCTTCTACGTCCTGGACCCCAATGGGCTGCGCATCCAGTTTGTGGAGCAGGCAAAAAAGAGCTGACCAAGGTATGTGAAAGGGAAACATTTCTTTGCAGCAAAACAGAATGCCAGGATTTCTCCTGGCATTCTGTTTGATTGCTTGTCGCTTTCGTTTATTTGATTCTCTTGGTCCGTTCAGAGAGCAGCTCTTCCAACTTTGCAGAAGGATTCTGGAATTTAGCAAGGAATATCATGGCTGCAATGATATAAGGCTTGTAGCTTGCTTGCTTGTACAGGGGGACCAGATACTTGTCAAAGACAGCTTCCTCAACCTCACCTTCCTTGCAGGAGACACCGGTGATGTCAGCTGGCAGGCAGTGCATGTAGAGGGCTTCACCATCTTTGGTGGTCTTCATCAACTCTTCGGTGCAGGTCCAATTCTTGAACTTGGCGTTAGTTGCCAGGCATCTCTGCTCAAGGGCGTGCAGCGCCTTTTCATCACCGTGTGCAACGATCTCAGTTCTCTCTTCCATGACTGCAAAAGGAGCCCAGCTCTTAGGATAGACAATGTCTGCATCCTTGAAAGCCTCTTCCATGGTTTCTACTCGCTTGTAGGACCCACCGCCCTTCTTGGCGTTCTCCTTTGCTATCTCCTCTACCTCAGCCATCACATTGTACCCTTCAGGGTGGGCAAGGACTACTTCCATGCCGAAGCGGGTGAACAGACCGATGATTCCCTGGGGAACAGAGAGCGGTTTGCCATAGGAGGGGCTGTAGGCCCAAGTCATGGCCACTTTCTTGCCCTTGAGGTTCTCAACGCCACCGAAGTGGTTGATGACGTGCAGCATGTCAGCCATGCTCTGTGTTGGGTGGTCGATATCGCACTGGAGGTTAATGAGGGTGGGTCTCTGCTCGAGTATGCCCTCATCATAGCCTTCCTGCACTGCACTGGCGACAGTCTTCATGTAGGTATGGCCCTTACCAATGTACATGTCGTCACGGATACCAATGACATCAGCCATGAAACTGATCATGTTTGCAGTCTCACGGACTGTCTCTCCGTGGGCAATCTGGCTCTTGCCTTCATCCAGATCCTGCATGGCAAGGCCAAGCATGTTACAGGCGCTGGTAAAGCTGAAACGGGTTCTGGTTGAGTTGTCACGGAAAATGGAAATTCCAAGTCCACTATCAAAAACCTTGGTGGAAATGTTATTTTCACGCATTGCACGCAGGATCTCAGCTACATCAAACACAGCCTTGATCTCATCATCAGACTCTTTCCAAGTGTGGAAAAAGTCATTGAGGTACATGTCCTCAGTCTTGAGAGTCTTCAACTCTTCAATCATTTTCTTAATAGTGGCGTTGTCCTTCATTCGCACTTTCCTCCATAGTATTTCTGGGAAAAAAACCAGACATTGGCATCATAGCATGGCGATAATCCAATGTCTAGTTTTTTGTTGCGGTTTGTTGCAAAGCTTTAAATCTTCCCAAGCTCCCTTAACATCTTCTCCCTGGAGAACGGCCATGAACGCATCCAGACACCGGTGGCGTCATGGATTGCAACGGCTATTGCCGGGGCAGCCCCATTGGTAGCTATCTCACTGATGGACTTGGCTCCATAGGGACCCACCTCATCATTGATATCGATAAGGA
>CAYMRN010000075.1:5157-7530 GCA_964392855.1 uncultured Sphaerochaeta sp. | reverse complement strand
CATTGAGACCACCCTTGATCCAAAGGTGCTGAAGGATATCGCCTCTTGGATTGTCAGGGATAGGTTCCTGCTCTGATATAGGAGCCTCCTCCCATGCGATTGTTCTAGTGCCAGGCAGGGGGCATCTCCCTGTGACACGCTAGGGAACATTGGGCACCACATGTACCGGGAAAACGAGAAATTACCATGCTGATACCAGCTAGTGTAGCGTTTTCACTGGGTGGAATGATCAGAGGGGAGTAGCAGCACAATTAGTGTAATTGCAAGTGGAATGAATGTTTATGCAGTTGAAATACATATGATTTAATAAATTCTTTTTACTTTAAATTTATAATGTGTATGTAATTAAATGATTGCCTAGAGCATGAGTTGCAGGTAGCTAGTTGTATTTATCCAAAAATATAGGCATGCTTTGCAAATTATGTTAGTATTGGTTTTCATTCAAAGGAGCAGTCATTGAGCATCCGAACAGTTAACGCCACTATGGGACGTATTCCGTTTGATTTGTTACTCCTCAACGTACAGGTAGTGAACGTTCTCACCGCTACAATCTACCCTGCAGACATTGGAATCATTGACGGTACATTTGCCTATGTCGGTAAGGCTCTTGCCTTCCATAGTGCAAAGGAATACTTTGATGGCGAAGGTGCTTTTGCTGTTCCAGGCTACATCGACAGCCACATGCACATTGAAAGCAGTATGATGACTCCCCTGAACTTCGCACGTGCCGTAGTCCCTATGGGAACAACAACGGTGGCGGCCGATCCCCATGAGATTGCCAATGTCCTTGGAGAGCAAGGGGTGCAGATATTGGCTGACAGATCTCGTAACCTACCTCTGCATATCCATATCATGGCCCCCTCTACCATTCCCTCAGCTCCTGGTTTTGAGACCTCGGCTGTTCATGTTGGACCCGAAGAGGTCGCCCGTATGCTTGCCTATCCAGGAGTCCTGGGGCTGGGTGAAGTGATGGATTTTAACGGTGTCATTGCAGGGGACCGTACAATGCTGGCCATAATCGATGCGGCCAAAGAGAGGGGCGTCATTCTCGATGGACACGTGCCCACACTAACAGGTCATCAGTTGCAGGCTTTCATCGCCTCAGGAATCGATGCTGACCATACCTATATGGATCCCTCAATTGTTGAGGAAAAATTACAAAACGGCATGGCGGTCCAAATCCAAGAGAGGTTCTTTACCCCTGACCTCATGGCCTATCTCAACAAGGCTCCAGTGCAGGATCGAATCATGTTGGTCACCGACGATGTCCCCATAAGTCGCCTGGTGCACCATGGACATGTCGATGCTTTGCTGCGCCATGCAGTTTCCCTGGGCCTCGACCCCATCAAAGCCGTCAGGTATGTAACGATCAATGCGGCAAACCGGCTCCGTCTCTACCATAAGGGAGCCATTGCCCCAGGGTATGGGGCAGATCTTGTGCTGCTTGGGGATCTTGTATCCTTCAAGGCCCTATCGGTTTTCAGTGAGGGGCAGCTGGTTGCCCAAGGAAACTCGATGGTCACCACCTCTGAAGCTCAGCCTTTTCCCCCAGAAGCCTTCCACACCATGCATATCAAAGCCGTCACACTCTCTGATTTCACGATAGAAGCCCGGGGAAGCAAGGCGTTGGTCAATGTCATAGAGCAGGATGGAAAGACCAGCCGCACTACCCATAGGCAGGTAGAGTTGCCGGTGATCGGCAATGTCCTCCAGCAGGGAAACCTCATGAAAATGAGTATTTTCGAACGGCATTCCGGTAAGGGATCCTGTTCGCATGGACTCATTGGGAATATGGATGGGTTCAGAGGGGCAATAGCAACCTCCTATGCCCATGACTGTCACAATCTGGTTGTCTACAGCGCAAACGATGCCGACGCTGTACTGGCGGCAAATACTGTCATCGCCAGCCAGGGCGGCGTGGCTGCGGTCCTGGATGGGGTAGTCTTGGGCTCGATAGCCCTTCCTATTGCCGGCCTCTTGTGTGAAGACGAGATGGAAAGCGTAGCCGCCAAGTTTGCCAGCGTAGATCGGGCGGCTCAAACGCAGTTGCACTTGAACCATGAGGAGACCTTGACCTTCATTACCCTCATGCCCTTGGCAGTCTCCCCTGAGATCAAGCTTACTGACAAAGGGTTGCTTGATGTCCTCAACAAACGGTTTATCCCTGGTATAGAATCGTGTTTCGACAGTGATGGCGATCAGGTCGATTGCCCTGAGCCTTCAGGGAGGTATAATCATGAGTAGAAAACGGAACATCTTTTTTCTTTCCTTTCCTACAGTCTTAGCTCTTTCGGTGCTGTTTGTTGCCCCGATGCTCTATATCCTCATAGTCACCTTACAAGAGGACGGCCTCTCCAACTACATACAGTTCTT
>CAYMRN010000075.1:0-5147 GCA_964392855.1 uncultured Sphaerochaeta sp. | reverse complement strand
TCTATCTGGACATTCTGAAAACTACCCTTGGCATCTCACTCAAAACTACAATCATCGTGCTTTTCCTTGGGTACCCTGTCGCCTATTTCCTTGCCCGAACCACTTCACGGCTAAAGAATACGATGATGATCATGCTCCTGTTCCCCTTTCTGGTCAGTGCGGTGGTCCGTTCCTATGGGTGGATGGTCATCTTGGGAACCAAGGGCCTGCTTAACCAGGCACTGCTCGCCATTGGCATAATTGATGTTCCCCTGAAGATACTCTACACCCCCAATGCTGTGATCATAGGTCTGGTGCATCTTCTGCTCCCGTATATGATCCTCTCTATCACGGGGGTTATCCAGGGCATTGACAGGAATTTGGAATATGCCGCTGCCAGCTTGGGGTGCCATCCGTTGGTAACGTTTTTTAAGGTGCTCTTGCCTCTTTCGCTACCGGGGATCATCTCAGGCTCTACACTGGTGTTCACATTGAGCATGACAGCCTATGTGACTCCCCGGCTATTGGGTGGTGCACGATTCAGGATGATGAGCACCATGGTGTTCCAGGAGGTGAATGTGAATTTCAACTGGGGCCTCGCCTCAGCCATCAGCTACATCCTCCTGTTCACCATCTTGCTTATCCTGTTTGTTTTCACCTTCGCTACTAATGATTTGAACCAACGGGTTGGAGGGCAAAAAAATGCGTGATGATAGGGTGGGGATCTTCTCCAGAGTTGTTACCATTGGGGTATTGCTGTTTCTCATGGCTCCGCTTATTGTGATCGTACTGGCCTCTTTCAGTCCCACGGTCCTTGTGGTGTTCCCTCCAAAAGGCTTCTCCTTGGAGTGGTACGCGAACATCTTCACCTCTTCAGCTAATTTTGTAAATGGATTTTCCAACAGTATAAAAATAGCGGTCATCGCTACTTGCATTGATATCATATTGGGGGTAAGCGCTGCTTTGGCTGTCACCCGCTATACTTTCAAGGGAAAGGAGCTGTTGATTACCTTCTTTACCTCCCCGATGTATGTCCCCTCGATTGCTTTCTCCTTTGTCCTTTTGCGCATTACCAGTTCCCATATATTGATTCCAGCCTTCCCTCGTATCCTGCTAGGGCACATCGTTATTATCCTTCCCTACATAGTGCGCAATACCCTAGCCGTATTGACCGGGTTTACCTGGTCTTTGGAGGATGCTGCAGCATCACTGGGGGCAAGTCCCCGCCAAACGTTCCTCAAGGTTACCCTGCCTCTGATCAAGCCCGGGGTGATGGCAGGCTCCTTGCTCTCATTTCTCTACTCGTTTGATGAAGCGGTATTGGGCAACATGCTCAGCTCCCCATCGTTTGTCACCCTTCCCATACGAATCATGAACTATATGGAATTCTCCTTTGACCCGACCTTGGCAGCCATTTCCACACTGCTCATCATCTTGTCCCTACTCTGTATTGTCCTGATGGAAAGGTTCGTCGGACTCGATATGTTCTTGAAATAACACCAGGAGGTGTCCATATATGGCAATTCTACAACTGGACCATCTTACCAAAAAATTTGGCGATTTCACTGCTGTGGACGACCTGAGCCTCACCGTCACTGACGGGGAGATGGTCGCCTTGCTCGGTGAAAGCGGTTGTGGCAAAACCACGACTCTTCGGATGATCGCCGGGTTCACCGAAGTGAATGCAGGAACCGTCACCATAGACGGGGTGGTGATGAATGCAATACCTGCCTATAAAAGAAATGTTGGTATTTTCTTCCAGAACTACGCGCTTTTTCCCCACTTGACAGCGTGTGATAACATCGCCTTTGGGCTCAAGCTCAAACGCCTTTCAAGAAAGGCCATCAAGGAAAAAGTTGATCACATTATCCAGATTGTAAAGCTCGAGGGGTTGGAGAACCGCTATCCCCGTGAACTCTCCGGGGGACAACAGCAGCGAGTGGCCTTGGCGCGTGCGTTGGTGATGGAGCCTTCGGTGTTGTTGTTGGATGAACCCTTGTCGAACCTCGATGCAAAGTTACGCACTGAGATGCAGGTGGAGATCAAGCGCATCCAAAGGTTGCTCGGAATTACCACTATCTTGGTTACCCATGACCAGGAGGAGGCTATCAGCCTCGCTGATAGGGTTGTGCTTATGGATAAGGGGGCCATAGCTCAAGTCGGGCGTCCCCAGGAGGTGTTTGAAAACCCGGCATCCCTGTTCATTGCTGATTTCATGGGCTTTGTAAATTTTATTGATGCCACGGTTGGAAAGCAGGTGGATGGAAATACCCATCTCCATTGTTCCAACAACCGTACCCTGGCTTTTCCCCGTATGGACCCCTCCTTTGCCGAGGGGGATCGCATTACTCTCGCTATCAGGCCGGAACAAATCCGACTTGCTGCTCTAGACGAACAACACCTGTTGTGCGGAAAGATAGGGAATGTCACCTACAAGGGCAATATCACCCGCTTGGAGATTCGTGAGGTGTTTGACAAGTCTCTGTATGCGCACCTCAGCGATTATGAAGGTTTTTCCGGTGAGAGTATTGGTGTGTACCTACCTCCCGAAAAGATACGGATATTCAAAACCACATAGAGTGGTAAAGGAAAGAAAGAGATGAAAAAACTGATGACATTGCTCCTGGTTGTGGTCTTTGCGATCGCAATACTCCCTGCTGCCGGAAAGGCAGAGCCAAAGGCTGCCGCCCCTGAGGCGAAAAGCGCGTATGAAGGTGCCAACCTGGTGGTAGCCACCTGGGGATGGACTGCAGCTAACGTGAAGAAGCTTTCCGCCGGATTTGAAGAACAGTACGGGGTGAAGGTTCTCATCGATGAGACAAGTGGGAATGCTGACAGGCTCAACAAGGTGAAGGCCCAAAGGAACAACCCGCAAATCGATGTGGTGCTCATGTCTGAAAGCTTCTCCACCCTTGGCAATGCTGAGGGAGTGTTTGAGAAGATTGACCCCTCTGTTGTGACAAACTTGAACAACCTCTATGATTTTGCCAAGAACAAGGATGGATACGGGCCTTGCTACTCGTTGGTACGCTATGGGATCATCTACGACAAGGATGTAGTACCAGCTCCAAAATCCTATGTCGATCTGTTCAGCGGTCCGTATGATGGCCTGATCTCCCTGCCTGACATGTCCTCAACTGCAGGACCATACCTGTTGGTGGCGATGACTGATTCTCTCAGCGACAGTGAGAAGAATGTCGATCCTGTCTTCTCCTTCCTGGCGAAAAACAGTTCAAAGGTTGCCCAGTTCTACACCACAAGCTCAGAAGTGCAGACTGCTTTCACCACCGGTGAAATTGCTGTTGCCATATTCATGGACATGAATATGCCACTGTTGACCAAGGCTGGTCTCAATGTGGCTTGGGTTGATGCTGCTGAAGGAAGCTTCTCAGCTGCCGCTACCGCCAACGTAGTCAAAAACAGTCCTAATCCTGAGCTTGCACAACTCTATGTGAACTACCTGCTCAGTGATGAGATTCAGAACCAGGTTGCATCAGTGCTTTCAGAGGCTCCAACCTCCAAGAATGCAACGATGTCTGAAGAGAGCAAAAAGTTCCTCGCCTTTGGTGATGAATCCGTAGCTGCCCTGCGTTCGTTTGATGAGACCTATATCAGCAGTAAGAAAGCTGAGTGGATAAACCGCTTCCAACGAGAAGTTACTATCCAGTAACCTTACCTGAAAACCAAGAAGAGTCCCTTGCAGAGGGGGCTCTTCTTTCACAGGTACGTGAATTATGCAAAGGATGGTGTAGCCATGACCAAGGACCAGTTAAAACAGAAAGTATGCGAACGCATTGAGCAGAATGCAGATAGGATTATTGGTATCGGACGTGATATCTACTCTCATCCTGAACTAGGGTTCAAGGAGGTTAGGACTGCCAAGCTGTTTGCCGATACGTTGCGTTCCCTCCAGCTGGAATGCAAAGAAGGAATCGCCATCACCGGGGTAAAGGCTGTTGGTCATGGTCGCCGCCCAGATGCTACCGTGATGCTGTTAGGCGAGCTTGATGCTGTCATTTCGCCCCAGCACCCATATTCTGACAGCCAAAGTGGGGCCGCTCACTCCTGTGGTCACCATGCACAGATAACGGCAGTGCTCGGTTCTGCGATGGGTTTGGTCCCTTTCCTTGGGGAACTCGATGGCAATGTGGTCTTTGCAGGGGTTCCTGCTGAAGAGTATGTAGAGCTTGAGTGGCGCCAGCGTCTTCGTGATGAGGGCAAGATTACCTTTTTCGGTGGTAAGCAGGAGTGGATCCGCCTTGGAGAATTCGATGGTGTCGATGCAGGGATCATGGTGCACTCCCATGCAGGGGTAACAGAACAGAAATTCCTGATAGACTGCGACAGTTCGGGCTTTATCGGGAAGGTGATCAGCTTTTCAGGAAAAGAGGCCCATGCAGGCGCTGAACCGCACAACGGCATCAACGCCCTCAATGCTGCTTCCCTAGCCATTATGGCCATTAATACCCAACGCGAGACTTTTCGAGAAAAAGACCGGATCAGGGTCCATCCCATCATTACCAAGGGAGGGGACCTGGTAAACATTGTCCCCGCTGACGTCCGGATGGAGACCTATGTGCGAGGACGCAGTATTGAGGCTATCAAAGATGCTTCAGAGAAGGTCAATAGGGCTATCAAAGGAAGTGCTCTGGCAGTCGGGTCTCAGTTTGAGATCGTGGAGATACCAGGCTACCTTGCATTGCGCCAGAACGAGGCGATCAACACCCTGTTTGCCAATAATGCAATAGAACAACTGGGACCGGAATGTAATCTGTATGGCTATGAACTGATGGGCGCTACTGACGCAGGTGATGTCAGTTCCCTCATCCCCTTTGCCCACCTCTCCTGTGGGGGATTCTCCGGTGTTGCCCATAGCAAATCCTTTGCGGTATCTGATGAGAGGATGGCGTATGTTATACCAGCACAGGTCATGGCGATGACAGTCATCGACCTGCTCTATGATGGTGGAAAGCTGGCTCGAACGATCAAGGACGCTGACCGGCCTCCATTGGATAAGGAGAGTTTCGAGACCTTCTGGGAACAGTTCAACCGCACGATCAGGTGAGGTGCAAGCAACTGCCCACAGCAATCTCTTCAATGGGAACCATCGCATTGATCACAGCTTTTGCCTTGAAGCTGGTGCAGTGACATGGATAGAGGCGGGGTAT
>CAYMRN010000074.1:0-7544 GCA_964392855.1 uncultured Sphaerochaeta sp. | reverse complement strand
GATCTATACCATGGCAGGACGGTGCACTCCAAGGCCTCCGGCCTCAAGCTCTTTGATGCGGTGAAAGTTGACCTCATCGCCCCGGTCGAACTGGCCATGCCGGAGACCTACGTGCTGAAAATGCGTGAGAATGGCTATGAGGTGCGTATCTTCACATCCATCGATGAGTACCTCGCCCAGAAGGATATTGCGGACAAGTGGTACTTTACCCGGCCTCAGCTGGAGAGGATGGGGGACCGTATCCTCAATCGGCAGGAGGAGCTTCGCTCTGCCATCACGTTCAAGCGCTCCTATATGCCGCTTCTCAAGGAGGGCACCAAGTTCTACCACCCCCTTCCCAGGCACAAGGTTACCCCAACCATCCCGACATTCCTCGATGACACACCCCTCAACGGGTGGGAGCGGCAGTCCATCAACGGCATGTATGTCAGGATCATCCTGCTTGCCCTCATCGCAGGGAAGATCGGGGATGCTTTCACCCCGGAGAAGAGTCCGGCCGACAAGGAGCGCGCCGAGTATATCTTTGAAGTCGACCTGACCCAGAAACCCCCTAAGGAGAAGGTAATCAGTGAAGGGGTGAAGCCGATCCACAACGGCTTGGTAATCGATCATATCTGCAGGGGGGACAGCCCTTCTGAGATTCGTGACCATATGCGCCTGATAAGCAGTGTCCTCGGCCTCGATGAGGACAAGGGAGGGGAGTGGGTAAGCTCCGGACGCAAAGGGGAGAGCTCCTACAAAGGGATCATCTTCCGACCCGATGCCCCCGACCTGACCCGCAAGAACCTTAAGCGGCTTGCCGCAGTTGCCCCTGGGTGTACGCTGAATATTATCAGGGATGGGAAGATAGAGAAGAAATACCGGTTGCATATGCCGCCGAGAATCTATAACTTTGATGACCTGTCCTGTACCAACGAGGCCTGCATCTCACATCCTGCCCAGAATGAGGGCGTACCTGCCCACTTCGACCGTACCCACGAGAGTCTCTTTGCCTGCGCGTACTGCGACAAGACACACTCCTTCAAGGAAATCTGGCAGAGAGGGAAAAAATAGGATAGACTGGAGAATATTATGAAAGAACTTAGCAGTATTACGGACCATTATGGGCCCTTGTTGGCCAAAGAGGCGTTGCAATTGGGAGCCATCAGGCTGAGGCCTGCAGATCCCTTTACTTGGGCAAGTGGGTATCGCATGCCCATCTATAACGACAACCGCCAGCTGCTCGCCTTGCCAAAGGCTAGGGCTCTGGTGGCAGAGGCTTTCTCTGAGATGCTCTCCTCCCTTGACTTTGACCCGGACAACATTGCAGGGACCGCCACAGCGGGCATTCCCCATGCAACGACCCTAGCCGATAGGATGTACAAGAGCCTCTCGTACGTACGCAGTTCAGGCAAGGAACACGGGCTGCACCAGCAGGTCGAGGGTCTGGGCCCAAGCGGGAGCTATGAAGGGGCGAAGGTGCTCCTCATTGAGGACCTTATATCAACAGGGGGCTCCTCCATCAAGGCAGTTGAGGCGATAGTCGCCACTGGCGGGGTATGTCCCTATACCCTTGCCATCTTCACCTATGGGCTTGCCGCATCAATCGATGCCTTTGCCAGCCTGGCCCCCCCTTGCACCTGTCATACCATCTTGGATTATGACACCATGGTCACTGTTGCCTTGGATGGTGGGTATGTGGACGAACAGGGCGCTGCTCTGCTCAAAAAGTGGAGAGAGGATCCCTTTGGCTGGGGTGAGAAACATGGGTTTCCTCCCGTAAAGAAATAAATACTATGAGAGTAGGAGTAGAGCATGACCTATAGAGAGAAGTTACTTGCAAGTGCCTCCCAGGTGGGCAACATCACCTGTATGGGCCTTGATCCCCAGATAGAAACCCTTCCTTTCCAGGAGGGTGACATACGGACGAACCTGAACCAGTTTTTCCAGGTACTGTTCAGGAGGATGGTCCTCTCCGGTCTCATCCCCTCGGCATTCAAGCCAAATATCGGCTACTACCAAGCCCTGGACCGCCCTCGTGATGAAGATTTTTCCGGCAGCCTCGCTCTTGCCGATCTTTTTGACATGGTGGAGAATTTCTTCCCTGGCATTCCCATTATCCTGGACAGCAAACGCGGGGATATCGCACGCAGCAGTCTCAACTACGCCAACGAAGCGTTTGGCGTCTGGGGCTCTGATGCAGTGACTGTCGCACCCTATATGGGAAGTGACTCCGTCAAGCCCTTCATCGACCACACCCCCCTGGAGAAGGGGGTCTATATCCTCAATAGGACCAGCAATCCCGGTGGCAAGGACCTGCAGAACCTTGAAGTCCACTCCGGGGGCGTGACTTCCCTGCTGTACCAGGAGGTTGCCCGTCAGATCATCGCGTATAATGATGACACCGGCTCGGTCGGGGCTGTAGTGGGGGCTACCAATATGGATGAACTGAAGGACATCGCCCTGCTCTATGCAGAACGCTCTGTTCCCTTGCTCATCCCAGGGGTCGGCAGCCAGGGCGGCAGTGCCCCTTCTGTTATGAGTGCCCTGCGAGCGAGCGGGTATCCGGTGGCTTTGGCCAGGATCAACAGTTCCAGTGCTCTTACCCATCCTTGGAAAAAGGGTGAGGCCCCTGAAGATTGGCTTGAGATGTGCGAGTCTTCTCTTCGTAAGCTGCTTAAGGAAACCAAAGTATGAGTGTGATGCAGCTTTTACAAGGGCGCCATCTGAAAAGGGATGAAGAGGTGGTGCTGACAACCGTCAGTGGGGTAGCCTCGACCAAGCCCGTCCTCATCAAGTATTTTGATAAGCAGGTCCCCTCCATTGGAATCATCACCACCAAGAGCTTCCAGGTGGAGGTCAACCCGGGTAACCGTGAACCCATCATCTGTGAGACAGAGGCGGGTAACTTCGGGAACTCTGTCGGACTTCGAAACCCTGGCCTTGTCGTTGCCCTTGCAGAACTTGAACAGCTTAGAAAGGAACACGATTTCAACGCCCTGATCAACGTCTCCCTTTCAGCAAACTCTGTTGAGGACTTCATCACGTTGGTGAAAGCCTTTGACCCTGTTGCCGATCTGGTGGAGCTCAACTTCTCCTGTCCCCACGCCTCTGTGGGGTATGGCTCCTCCATCGGCTGTGACATGGGTATTGCCAGTGAGTATGTCCGCCTGATCAAGGAGGCCACCGGCGAGTGCAAGGCCCCGCTGTTTGTGAAGCTTACGCCCAACACTGAAGATATAGGCTCCATTGCAAAGGCGGTGGTGGATGCCGGCGCCGATGGCCTGGTAGCCATCAACACCGTAGGGCCGATCCAGCACATCGACCCGGTCTCCCGGACGCCGATCTTGCAGAACGCCCTCTCCGGCAAGGGAGGCTGCAGCGGCAAGTGGGTACATGAGGATGCCTTACGCTCAGTTGCGGAGGTCCGTACAGCTGTGGGTCCGACAGTGCCCATCATCGGTATGGGTGGGGTCACTACAGGAGCCGAAGCTGCAGCAATGGTCCTGGCAGGCTCTGATGCCGTGGGTATCGGGTCTGCTTTCGGTATGGTGGACCAGCGTCACTGGCCTGCCTATGTTGCAAGCTTGAAAGCTGAAGCTGAAGCATGTTTGCAAAACAAGACCCTTGCATCCGAAAAAGAGAGCGCTTCCTTCCTTATTGAAGAAAGGCAGATGGCCTATACAGAACATACGGTCACCAAGGTAGAGCAGTATGGCAAGGATACGGTGATCATTGCCCTCGATGGCTCCCTTCCCTGTAAAGCCGGGGAGTTTGCCTTCCTGTGGTTGCCCGGCCTTGGGGAGAAGCCTTTCAGCGTAGCCCATAATGACCCTCTTACCTTTATAGTAAAGAATCGGGGAGCCCTCTCTTCTGCCCTTTGCCTGCTCAAAGCGGGATCCAAGCTCTATGTCAGGGGCCTCTATGGAGCCCCCTTGGAGAATACTGCGACACGTAAGGCCCTGCTGGTTGCCGGAGGCACCGGGGTGGCTGTGCTTCCCTCCCTAGTTGAGCAACTCAGGGCCCAGGATACTGAGATGACCATCTTGGTGGGAACCAGTGAGGCGTACACCGGCAAGGCTCTGTTAGAGGACAGGCTGTGCACCTATGGATCGTTTACCTGTGTTGCTGATGAGGGCAAGCCCGGTAGGATCCTTGCAATGTTGGATGAAGTTGAGCTCGATGCTGACCAAGGGTGCTATCTGGTGGGGCCTGAGAAATTCATGGAGATTGCTGCAAAGAAGTTGATAGGGCGGGGCGTCCGTGAGGATCTTCTCTATCTTTCGATGGAAAAGCTGACACTCTGCGGCATCGGCATGTGCGGGGAGTGTGCCTGTGGTGATAGGCTGACTTGCCGATGGGGGACCTTCATGCGGTATGACTGCCTGGCGCTCAATGCACCAGAGATGGTGGGCTTATGATAGATGCACACGTACATCTCAGGGACTGGGGACAGTCGGAGAAGGAGACACTCCTGCATGGGATGTCTGTAGCGCTGTATAGCGGCATCGATGAGATTTTTGATATGCCGAATACCTTTCCACCCCTTACAGACCGGCCAAGCATCGAGAGGCGCATCGCTGATGCAAAACGCTGTGGCCTTCCCTTACGCTACCACCTGTACGCTGGGGTCACCAGCGACCCGAAACAGATGGAAGAGGTGGTGACCCTCTATCGAGAGTATCCACGCGAGGTTATTGGCCTTAAGATGTTTGCCGGTCACTCCACCGGCAACATGGGCCTTATCGAAGGCGAGACTCAGCGCAAGGTGTACCGTACCCTTGCCTCCTTGGGCTACGAGGGTGTCATAGCCCTTCACTGCGAGAAGGAGAGCCTGCTCCGTCCTGAACTGGAGGATTCCTCGGACTTCTTTACACACTCCCTTGCCAGGCCTGTAGAGGCTGAGGTCGCCTCAGTAGCGGACCAGATCCGCTACAGCGAGGAGGAGGGCTTTAGAGGTCACTTGCATATCTGTCATCTCAGTTCGGTCTTTACCCTCACCCTGGTTGAAGAGGCGAAAAAAAAGGGAAGGCGCATCAGCTGTGCATCGACGCCCCACCATCTTCTGCTCAATAGCACCCATGCATCTGACCGCGCCCTCTATGCCAAGATGAATCCCCCCCTACGCAGTGAAGAGGAGAGGGATGCGCTCTTTGCTGCCCTGCTTGCCGGCAGGATCGACTGGGTCGAGACAGACCATGCCCCACATACCCTGGAGGACAAGGAGGGCGGTGCCAGTGGGATCCCCGGCTTCAGCGGCTTGCTGCTCCTGGTAAAGAGACTCTATGAAGAGGGGTGTCCTCACTCCCTGATGCAGTCACTCTTGGGTGGGCGTGTCCAACAGGTGTTCTCCCTTGAACAAAGAGAGGTATTCATCCCCCCTCAAGCCAGCATAGGCGAGAGTTCCCTGCTTGCTGCCCAAGCATACCCTTTCGACTCTTTTGCACCTCTTCGCTGACCGGTCTTGTGGTTTTTGTGAGGCATGCTATACTACTGCAACCGGGAGGCACGGCACCTTGATAGATTTACGAAAACACTCCAGCAGACATCTGGAGACCAAACTAGTCCTTCCCATACCAGAAACGCATAAATATGAACGGGAATTGCATTACTATATTTTCTCCCCTCCCCAGCTCTATGTGAATAAGAGTACCTACTCTGAGCAGAGGATGCTTCATAAGTTTCAAAGTCATGGCAGGTACTCCTCTCCTGAGCTTACGCTGGAGGAGTTGCTTGATGAGGACAATCTGATCAGCCCTCTGACACTGCTGAAGCGGTATACGGAGAGTCTGGAAGCGGATATCAATTCAGTTCACGAACGAACGGTCATTCACGAGCTGCAGACTGTTGCCAATGCTGTCAGGCATGAGAACAAGGCGGCATTGCAGGATTGTAAGGACATGGCGAGGCTGGGGATGAAGTCAGACCTCAACTCAACGCTGCAAGGCTGGTATCGGAACACCCTTGCCGTTCAGGGGTCCCTCCGTTCCATGCTGGAGAAAATCAGCGCAAAGCTCTCTGTGGAAAACCGGTTGCTTGTCGCCTATCTCTGGGCTGATGAGGCGGTGAGCCTGCTCAACGAGAAACAGGCAATAGACCTCTATATGGCATGTTCTCACCTAGGTGATGACCTGCAGAAGGTCCTTACCCAATTGCTTGCCTTCTCCCGTGATGAGGCTGAGTACCGCATACAGCAGAACTATGTAAGCGGAGGGGAGAATCCCGAGCTTATCCAGTACAGGAGGGCCGTGCTCAAGAAGTGGACCCAGTCCTCCCTCTACCTGGTACCCCAGATCTCCCGCTGGCCCAAAAGGGTCTCAGAGATGCTTGCAGGCACTGCTGCAGCTGTAGCGATGGCGTTTGCGACCTTTGCCTCCATATTTGCAGAGAAGACATTCCTGAAGAACAGCACACAATGGGTCCTGATCGTCATCATAGCGTATGTGTTTAAGGATAGGATCAAGGAGTGGCTGCGCACGTTCTTCAAAGCGGTCCTGCCGAAGATGATGGCCGATGAGATCTCCGCTTTCCTTTCGCCCAAAAGCAACTCGAAAATCTGTTCGAGCCGCATACGGCTCCATTACGAAGAGGCTCAAGACCTTCCTGCCCGGGTCAAGGAGATCCGGGTGGACAAGTCAAACCCTTTCAAGGATATGCTTCCTGAGGAGAATGTCATTCACTATGTTCGCAACTTGGTGATGCACCCACTGACCAAGCATAAGATAGAGCGGGATAAGTTTCCTAGGGAGAATAACTTTACCCTGGTGACCCGTATCCGCCTTGATGATTTTCTTAAGGAGATGGATGACCCCAAGGATATCGTATTCAGGATGGACCCGAATGCTGATGAGCTGGACCAGCTGAACAGCGAACGGGTCTATCACCTGCATCTGGTTATCCGCGAGAAGGCTGTCAAGGAAGATCTTGATATCTACAGCCATTACACCATTGTCCTGAACAAAGCCGGCATAGTCAGGATTGAACAGATGAGCGATACCTAAAGGCCAATCTTCTTTTCAGCCTCACGCATTGCATCTATGGTCATCTGGATGATAGAGGAGAGCTCCATGTCCAGCATTGATGCCCCCTGTGTTATGATGTCGCGGTTCACCCCGGCGGCAAAGCCTTTGGATGCCCACTTTTTCTTTACGGACTTCACGCTCATGCCCTGCATTCGCTCAGGCCTCATCAGGGCTGTGGCGTAGATCAGACCTGTGAGCTCATCAATGGTGAAGAGAACTTTTTCCATGATATGTGTGGGCTCTATATCACTGCAGATTCCCCAGCCATGGCTGCAGACTGAGTTGATGAAGCTTTGGTCTGCACCGATTTCCTCCAATAGGGAAGGAGCCTTGGCGCAGTGTTCCTCAGGGAACGAGCCATAGTCCACATCATGCAGCAAGCCGACCAAGGACCAGTACTCCTCATCTTCTGCATAGTGGCGAGCAAACCTCTTCATTGTCTCCTCCACGCAGAATGCGTGCAGGACCAAAGCCTCGTTGGAATTATATTTCTTCAGCAATTGCAAAGCATCTTCTCTAGTGAACATCAGAATCCTCCTGCTG
>CAYMRN010000073.1:0-7589 GCA_964392855.1 uncultured Sphaerochaeta sp. | reverse complement strand
GAGCGGTGGCATCCTTGATCCTGCCTGTGGCAAACCAGACAACAAACATGACGGCAAGGGTCACACTGATGACAATCCACCCCTTCTTTCTCCAAAAGACCGTTCGATCTGATCGCTTCTTCTGGTTTTCCAGGAACGCTGCGCTTGAGCCCACACTTCTCATCCCTTCATAGGTCGGCGCCTCTGTCCGGTCCTGGAGATTCCACACCAGGTCCTCTGTAGCCTGTACAAACCAGGTGAGGGCCTTCTGGCTTTCCTGGTTGCCGCTGGCCTCACGCTGCTTTGACAAGCCCAGACGAAGACTTGTATCGATGAAGGAGATGCTTCTCGGGTCCAGGGCCACGCCAGCTGTGCTGAGGGGAAGGGCCCTGAAGCGATCTTCACGGGTCTCTCTTGCTCCAAAGGGGGGAAACCCTGCAGCGGCAAAGTAGAGCAGTTGGATCATCTGGTCCGATAGGGAGAAGGGAGTGTGGATGCCGTGATGCACCCAGGCCGATACCATGTTGTAGCGCATCTCCTCCTCAGCACAGGAGGAGAACAGGTCAGCCAAGTCTTGGCTTAGGATGAGAAATCCCCCCTCCTCAATGCCCCAGATCCTCCAGAGGGGGAGGATATTGCTGGAAAGGTCGAGGAACTTGGCAGGGAGGGTGGAAAGCGCTTGGGCAAGTTCCCTGACCAGAGAGAGGGCCTTGCTGCGTTTTGTCGTGGCGATCTCTGTGATGGAAAAGAGGTCGATCTTCTCGAAGTAGAGGCATCGCTGCTCATCGGCAACGGCCAAGCCTTGCCAGTACCACGCCTTGGGATTCTCATTTGGCCTTATGATGTATCCGGGCTCTTTCTGCCCCTGCAACAGGTAGGAAGGAAGGTCCACACCTGTTGGGCCTATGGCGATGCATGTATGGGTTTTCTGCTCAATGACCGATGTGAAGACTCTAGGAGCGACAACCATCTCAGACCTCTTTCCTTTTTGCACTGGCATGCCAGACAATTCGTTCTTTTGCCAGGTATTCCTGGGGAAGGTGGGCAAAAACTTTACCGTCAGAGGCAAAGGAGGAGAAGATCCATCCGTTCTTTCCCCACTTCTGAAGGCGAAGGGCTTCAAAGGCGGCGGTTCCACAACTTGAAGTCTGTCTGGAACGCACACTTTCCAGCAGCGGCTCCCCCTCTTGCAGCAACTTTACCAACGTAGAGGCATGCTCTGTTGCCAGTTTGGCGGGGAGGTTGGCATTGAGGTTGGCAGAGAGCACAAACAGGGTCTCTGGAACCACGGTGACTATCTTTTCCAGGATTGCTGCGTATGTCCTGCACTCCTTGGCATCAACGGTATTGGTGAGGATGGGCAGGACAGGTACCCCTTTGGCGTATGCATCAGCCAAAGGTAGAGTCAGCTCCACCGCCGCCTCCTCTGCAAAGTAGCTGTTCTCCGACTTGATGGCATCGGCAAAAAGCGAAAGCAGCGAAGTGCGCACCTCTGTGGCATATCGTAGTGTGGTGTGGGGAAGGGTGATGCCCTCGCCAGTGGGGACGAAGAGGAAGTGCGGCTTGTCCACATCCAAGGGCTCCTGGTGGAGGGAGCCGAGGATTACCACCAGCTTGGGCTTGAGGTCAGCCATAGCGGAAAAGCTCTGGTGAAGCGTCTCTAGGACGTAGGCATAGCTGGCATGGGGGGTGAGGATTGCAGAAGGGAGGTTCTGCAGTCTGCTCTCCTCGCTACACTGTCCCTCCCTCTTTGCGCTCTGGGCGGTGAGAATTTCCGGAGCATTCGGGTAAAAAATGGTGTGGTGTTCACTTTTGTGCATCTTCATCCTCCAAAAGTAGCCTTGCAAGGCGCCCTTCGTCCAGTGTTACCGAGAGATTCTTCTCTTGGGTGGGTATTACCAGTCCAGTCTTGCCCTTTTTCGGGCGCCTCAGATATTTTACCTGCGTATAGTAGAGGTCAGCCTTGCCTTGGCTTTTTGCTTTGCTGAAGACGATAGCGAGGTTTGCCGCATCAAGGAGCACGTCCAAGGGGACACTCTTCTCCCTCTGGAACTTGATGAAGACATACCCACCGGGGGTGTCTCTCGTATGCATCCAGTAGTCGTTGCCCCGCACCCAGTGGCGCAGCAGCTCATCGTTTTCCTTGGCGTTGCGTCCGACCAGAAGGGTGAACTGCCCGCTTTGGATAGTGAGGCCTGGAGACTTGGCCTTGGTAACCTTGTCTGCAGTCTCAACTCCCAGCTCACGCTTCAGGCGTCGTATATCTGTCTTCTCATCACCTGAGGGGGTCAGCAGCCTTGCATACTTGGCGACACTCGCCTCCAGTTCCTGCTGGACCTTCTCATACTCCCTCTTGGCATTCTCAAAGGTCCCTTTGGCCCTTTGGTAACGGTCGTAGTAGGCTTGTATCTGCAGGCTTGGACGAAGGCCCTCCTTCAGTGGGATGGAGATCTTCTCCCCGCTTTCCCAGTCATCTACCACGATAGAGGGTGTGTGCTCCCCTATCAGGTGAGCATTGGCACTGAGCAGGTCTCCCATCTTCTTGAACATTTCGAACTTTCCGCTTTCAAGCATATTGCGCTCAAGCGAAGCGGAGGTAGATTCTATCTGCCCGATCTCCCTGTCTCGTTTTAGCCGTATCCTGCTGAGCAGCTCTTGTAGGGTCTGGGTGTTGCTGGCTTGTCCATACTCCTCCTCTATCTGGCCGTTGAAGGAGCCTTCGCATCGTTCACGTATGGTGAACTTATCCCCGTCATCACCCCTCTCTTCAGGGGGAATGAAGGTGGAGCCGCTTTTTTCGCCGCGGTTGGGGCGGCGGTAGAGCAGGTCCAAGATGGTGTCCTCTTCATCAGTGATGAAGATATTGGCCCCCGGTCCGCTGTAGAAGCGCAGGTGCAGGAAGAGCTCCTGGCCGTGGTTGTCCAGCTTGAGGGTCACCATGCGGTCAAAGGGGGTCTGCTTCACCTCCATGATCTTCGACCCCTCAAGGTTAGCCCTGCAGAACTGCACAAAACGCTGGAGCTTGGCAGTCTTGCCCATCTGCTGTACCGCTATGGGGCGGGTTGCCATGTGCAGACGGCTGTAGGGGGTGCCCACCTCTGTATAGAGCACCCAACGTCCATGGCTGGGGTGGTAGAGGTGCCAGCTCAGGGAGTGGAAGTCGTGCTGGACTACAGACTGCAGGCTACTGCCCTCCAAGGGGAGCTCTTCCAGGATACATGCTATTTCACGCCAATTTAACGACATTTTCTCTCCGTAGGGTATCGTAAGCTGTTTTTACCCCACCAGCAAGGTAGAATGAGCCGCAGACAAGGATTGCACCATCTTTGGCGACGTTTGCCATAGCTGTGGCAAGGGCTTCCTTGTTGTCTGGAAGCAGTCGGATGTCATACTCAATTGCTCTGGTAGAGGCCAAAAGACGGAGCTTCTGCTCAATGAGGGCTATGTCGCTCTTTTTGAAGGTTCCCGGCCTCGAGATGATGATGTTGGTGAAATGGTCCAAGACCAAGGCCCCCATATGGCTGTGGTCCTTGTCTTCCAATGCCCCGTAGATGATGGTGTTCCCCTTTGAGGGGTAGAGGGAGGAGAAGGACTCCAGCAATGCCTGAAGCGAGTGGGAGGTATGGGCTCCGTCCAGGTAGATGTCAGGGGCCTCGGCTATCTTCTGGAACCTTCCGGGCAGGGTGTTTCTCTGGAGGGCTTCCAAGGTCCTCTCTCCGAAGAGCCCAAGCTTTCTGAGCACCAGCAGGGCCAGGGCACAGTTTTGGGCCTGGACCTTGCCCATCATGGCAAGGGTAAGCTTTTCATGGCTCTTGTCCTTCCACCAGTACTCTACGATCTCCCCATCTTTGGTTATGGCATAGCTATAGGCAAGAAGCTCATCGGAGAGGGTGGTCACCTCGCTTTGCTGCTCTTGTGCCTCCTTACAGAAGACTTCCATCACCTCAGGCTCCTGGTAGCCGATGAAACAAGGTACCTTGTGCTTTATGATCTTGCTTTTCTCATAGGCTATCTTCTCTAGGGTGTCGCCAAGGATCCTTGTGTGCTCCATCTCTATGGGACAGAGGACACACGCCTCGGGTGTGATGGTGTTGGTCGCATCAAGGCGGCCGCCAAGCCCCGTCTCAATGACAGCCCACTGGCACCCAGCGAGGGAGAAGAGCAGGTAGGCAAAGGCGGTGAAGAGTTCAAAGGTTGTGGGGAAGGTCTCCCCCCACCTGTCGCTGAAGCTGAAACCCCCAAGCCTTTGGCTGAGTTCATTGCCAGCTTCTATGAGAAGGGCGTCGGGAAAAAAGGTGCCGCTTTGGGTAAAGCGCTCGCGGTAGTCCACCAGATGGGGCGAAACATAGAGGCCTGTCTTGTACCCAAGGGATGTGAGGCCGCTTGCCAGGTAGGAGGCTGTCGAGCCTTTCCCTTTGGAACCGGCCAGATGTATTGTCTTGAATGTTCGTTCGGGGTTTCCGATATGGGTAAGGATCGCATGCATGCGATCCAGACGATAGACCCTGGTGGTATAGTGGTCAGTCTGCTTCTCCAGGTTGGTAAAGCTTTCCATGTAGGTGACCACCTCTTGAAAAGAAGTAAAATGCATAGCTGTAAACACCTCGCGACAACTGTAATAGCATACGGGCCTTTGGTCAACGTGAGACGCTTTAGCCTAGAGCTCCATCACTTTTTCCCCTGCGTGCAACTCCTCCGTATCACCGCTGGTGTCAGCGCTGAGAATCTTGTCCATCTCATCAAGCACTCCCTGGGTGTAGGGCCCAAAGTCAAACATCGGCCTCAGGCGGGCAAATAGGGGGCGAACGAAGTGCCTCAGCTGCTTCTTGTCCTTTTCCAGGGTGCTTTTGCTCTGGAGGGTGAGGACGGTTACCTCGGAAGGCGAGTAGTAGGTCCCCACCTCCTCAAAGCCGAACTTCTTGTAGAGCTTGATGGTCTTCAGGTCATCGGCAAACACATCTATGACGAGGTTCTCAACGCCTTGGCTTCGTGCAAGCAGGAATACCAGGATGATCAGGCCGATGGAGGCGGAGGTGTTTCTCATCTCCGGCAAGACGGCCAAGCGTATGATCTCAGAGCAATTTCGTGATTGCAGCACAGACTCGATGTCAAAATACTCAGATATGGGCAGGGGCCAGAAGTGTTCACTGGTCATGAGGGAGACAGTCCCTACCGGATGCAAGCCCTTGAAGGCAAGGATATGCATGGCCTTCTCATCCTCCTGGCGATGGATGGACTCCTCAAGATAGCCCTTCTCCCCTATCAGCACCTTCCTTTGGATAAAGAACACATCATTCATCCCCGCCGAGTCCTCGGCCAGGACGAATCTGATGGTGTCCCTTCTCTCATCATTTATCGGGAAGACGGTTGTAAACTCCGTACCAACGCCCAAAACACTCTTCACTCTGATCCTCCCACCCATCTTGTCGACAATGCTATAACAGTTAGAGAGCCCGAGCCCTGTGCCCGAACCCGGAGCCTTTGTGGTGTAGAAAGGGGTGAATATCTGGTTGAGGTTCACCTCCTCGATCCCGCACCCGGTGTCAGCAATCTTGACAATCACCAAGCTGTCATGTTCCATGCAGGTGAGGGTGAGCGTCCCGTTTCCATCCATCGCCTGGATCGCGTTGACGATGAGGTTCAAGAACAGCTGTTGCATCTTGCCTTCATTAGCTTCCAGGTAGGGTAGGGCATGGTAGTTCCTCTTGACGGTGATGTTCTGGGAGTCTATGCCACGAAGTGCAAGCCTGAGGGCAAATTCCAGAATCCTTACCAGCTCAACAGACTGGTCCTCTTTGGACTCCTCCTCATTACGAGCATAGAGGGAGAGCTCCTTTATGACATCAGCGGCAGTCTTGGAGTAGGAGAGGATATCCTCAAGATACTCATGATGGACATGCTCTTTTTCAATCTCGCTGAGCATTATCTCAGCTGTCCCGAGTATCCCTGCAAGGGGGTTGTTCAGCTCATGGGCGATGCCGGCTGCTAAGGTCCCTATGCCGGCCATCTTCTCCGTCCTTGCAAGGTCCTCTTGCAAGCGTTTCTGCTCGGTGATGTCGTTGATGATCTCGATGAACACCTTCTTGGAGTTCTCCGGCACCTTCACGCTATGGAATTGGAATGAGAAGATCCGTTCCTTGATTGTCGTCTCCGTCTCTTCTACAGCTCCGTTGTGCAGGCAATCGAGGGCCTGGCAGAACTGACACGGCCTCAGACGCTGGAAAAAGGCACGATAGCACTTGTTTCCGATGAGGTCTTTCTTGTTGTTTCCGTAAAAG
Organism: uncultured Sphaerochaeta sp.; assembly: GCA_964392855.1. Lineage (GTDB taxonomy): Bacteria > Spirochaetota > Spirochaetia > Sphaerochaetales > Sphaerochaetaceae > Sphaerochaeta. Next base: position 1,332 of record CAYMRN010000073.1, on the reverse strand, counting down.
GTGACTGCGGCGGTGTTTGCCTCCATGATGGTGTAGTCGATGTCGATCAGGCAGACAGGGGAGGCTATGCCGTTGAAGATGGCCTCCATCTTGTTCTTGCTTATGGTCAGCTCATCACCTTGTTGCTTGAGTTGCTCAAAGGATAGGGCGTTCTCCAGCGAAAGGGAGCTCTGGGCTGCAAGGATCTCCAGCGCTTCAAGCTCGATCGCGCTGATCAGCGATTTTGTGTAGTCGTAGCCGATGAGGATGTATCCGGCTATCTCATTTCTGAATACCAGGGGGATGAGGACATCAGAGGGGGGCAGCTGGTCGCTTACCTCAAAGCGGGACTCATCCGGGGTGACATTCAGGATTGAAGAGATGTTTTCACTTCTCAGCCTATGGAGCTTTTCCTCCACATATGGGGAGAAGTTGAAGATCACCTCATCACCTTCCTCAAGCGAGGTCGGGCACTTGCTGTTGGATATCATGGTAAAGCTATCCTCGCTTCCGATGCGCTTAACCGCAAAGATGACCCACTCGGTCTTCATGCCGGAACTGAGGTTTTTTACCACCTCATCCCCAAGCTCCTTGAGGTTGACGATGGTCGTCAGCCTGTGACTGAGGTTTCTGATGGTTGTCTGGTAGGGGTGGCGCTTGGGTATGATGATGTTGTCCACCAGATAGACAAGCAGGTTCCTTACCGGATGGATGATCAGGGCGGTAACCACCCCTAGGATCAGGGTCAGTTGCAGGGCATTCTCAGGGATGAAGTTGCTGTTGAACAGTTGGATGATGGATATGATGATGTAGTAGGAGATAGAGGCGATGATGCCAAGGATTGTGGAGTAGATGATGCTGATGGCGATGCGAGAGTAGCTGACCAGCTTGTACCTGTAGATGGTGTAGAACAGCAAGAGGGCATTGATGGTGGCTGCAAAGATGTCGATGGGGTATTTGCCCAGTTTCGGAAAGATGTTCATCAGGATGCCTATGAGCATCACCACCACCCCAATGAGGGGGAGCAGAAGGTTCCTGTAGGTCTTTTTCAGGGATTTGTACTTGGGTCCAAACAAGAGGAAGATGAGGGTCAGGATCAGGTAGACGTAGCTGATGGAGTATGCGGTTATGAAGCCTGGCGCCAGTTCATAGTAGAAAACCCCTTCACTTGTGAAGCCTGCATCACGCACGATGCTTCCGCTGAAGTTGAGAACCATCAGGGGGATGATCAGCAGATAGCTGAATCCGATAAAGGCCTTGATGGGGCGCTTATGGATCTCCAGCATATCGACTATGAAGTTGCTCAGGCCAAAGGGAACCGAGAGCAGGCCTACGAGCACGACCCTATTCACA